>DASQIW010000090.1:0-58769 GCA_035631375.1 Streptosporangiaceae bacterium | reverse complement strand
GTCCAGTTGACGTCCATCTGTGTCCTCAAATTTCTGGCGCCGGGGGCGCCAGACCCACAATGTGGCTTCGATGCGGCCGCCGCACCGCGTAATCGTCTCAATTTGGCATCAGCGAGCGGCAACAGCCGATAGTCCCTTCCGCCTCCGAATGACCGGGGCTAGCCTGCGGGGAATCCGCACAGGGTCTGCGATCGTGCTCGCGGCCTCCTGGCCGCGCGGCGCCGCCTGTCGGCGAGCTGCGTAGTGGGGCACTGCCCTTCATTTTGGGGAGGTAGTTCTTGAAGAAATTGATCACTGCGGCTATAGCCGCGAGCGCGCTTGTGGTGCTGACCGCCTGCGGCTCGGCGACCAACGGGTCGTCGTCCGGCGGCGGCGGTGGCACAACGGCGACCAAGTTCCTCGGCTGCATGGTGACCGACACCGGCGGCATCGACGACAAGTCGTTCAACGCCTCGTCCTGGCAGGGCATGCAGGAGGCGGCGCAGGCCAACAGCAAGATCAGCGTCAAGTACCTGTCGTCCACCAGCACGGCTAACTACGCGCCGAACATCAGCGCGTTCCTCGGCCAGAAGTGCGGGATTATCGTCACCGTCGGGTTCCTGATGGCCGACGCCACCCAGACCGCCGCGAAGGCAAACGCGACGGCCAAGTTCGCCATCGTCGACTATCCGAAGTTCCCGCAGACCAACATCGACTCACTGGTGTTCAACACCGTCCAGGACGGCTTCCTCGGCGGGTACCTGGCCGCGGGCATGTCGAAGACCGGCAAGGTGGCCACGTTCGGTGGCCAGAAGCTACCCACCGTGACCATCTATATGGATGGCTTCGCGGACGGCGTGGCGTACTACAACACCCAGCACCACAAGAGCGTCACGGTGCTCGGCTGGAACGAGCAGACCCAGGCTGGTGAGTTCACCAACAGCTTCACCAACCTGACGCTGGGCCAGACCATCACCCAGCAGTTCATCCAGGAGGGCGCGGACGTCATCTTCCCGGTGGCCGGTGGTGTCGGCCTCGGTGCGGCCAAGGCGGTGCAGGACTACGACAACGCACAGGGCAGCCAGAAGGTGAACATGATGTGGGTGGACACCGACGGCTGCGTCAGTGCGGCGCAGTACTGCAAGTACTTCATCACGAGCGTGGAGAAGGGCATCCAGTCCGCGGTGAAGACGGCGGTGCAGCAGGCCGCAGACGGGACGTTCAAGGGTGGTGCTTACGTCGGGACGCTCGCCAACGGCGGCGTCGCGCTCGCGCCGTACCACGACTTCGCGAGCCAGATCCCGGCATCGTTGCAGTCCGAGATCAACACCGTGAAGCAGGACATCATCAACGGCACGATCACGCCGGTCACCAAGAGCCCGGTGTAGGAAATGCGTGACGGCGCGGGCGGCCATGCGGCCGCCCGCGCCATCCTCTTCGCTGTGGCGGGAACCAGGGGAGCGGTGTGGAACTTGAGCTGCGCGGTATTACCAAGAGCTTCGGCAGCCTCGTCGCGAATGACCACATCGACCTCAAGGTGGCTGCGGGCGAGATCCGCGGGCTGCTGGGCGAGAACGGGGCCGGCAAGACAACCCTGATGAACGTCCTCTACGGGCTGCTGCAGCCGGACGAGGGCGAGATCCTGCTCGACGGCAGGCCCGTGACGATCCGCTCGCCGCGGGATGCCATCAACGCCAGGATCGGCATGGTGCACCAGCATTTCATGCTAGTGCCGGTGTTCACGGTGGCCGAGAATGTCGCGCTCGGCGCCGAGCCGCTTCGGCGGATCAAGGTGCCCGGACTGCCGGCGCTGCGGACCGGCCTGCTCGACCGCGGCCAGGCGAGAAGGCAGGTCGTGGCGCTGTCGGAGCGCTACGGGCTGCAGGTGGACCCGGATGCGCGGATCGAGGACCTGCCGGTCGGGGTGCAGCAGCGCGTGGAGATCATCAAGGCGCTGCTCCGCCAGGCCAGCGTGCTGATCTTGGACGAGCCGACCTCGGTGCTGACGCCGGGGGAGACCGACGACCTGTTCCGGATCATGCGCGAGCTGCGAGCCGACGGCCGGTCGATCGTCTTCATCTCGCACAAGCTCAGGGAGGTCCAGGCGATCGCCGACCAGATCACCGTCATCAGGCGAGGCCAGGTTGTGGGCCAGCGACCGCCCGGCACGACGGACGCCGAGCTTGCCGCGCTGATGGTCGGCAGGTCGGTCGAGCTGCGCGTCAGCAAGGACCCGGCGAAGCCGGCGAACGTGGTCCTCGACGTGGCCAGCCTGACGGTCGCCGGGCAGGACGGGGCCGTCCCTGCCGTCGACGGCGTCTCGCTCGAGGTCCGGGCGGGCGAGATCCTCGGCATCGCCGGCGTGCAGGGCAACGGCCAGACCGAGCTCTGTGAGGCGCTCATGGGCCTGCGGCCAGCCGCTGGCGCGGTGCGATTGGACGGCCGCGACGTCAGCGGGGCTAGTCCGCGCGAGCGGCTGCACGCCGGGGTCGCCTACATCCCCGAGGATCGGCAGGAGGACGGGATCGTCGCCGATTTCTCGGTCGCGGACAACCTGGTGCTCGACACCTTCGACCGGGCCCCCTATTCCTCGGGGATCGCACTGAACCTGTCCGCGGTCCGCAGTCAGGCGACCAGCCTGGTGGCCGAGTTCGACGTGCGCACCTCCTCGATCGATACCCCTGTCGGCACGCTCTCGGGCGGCAACCAGCAGAAGGTCATCCTGGCCCGCGAGGTCGGCAGGAGCATCCGGCTGCTGATCGCATCCCAGCCAACGCGCGGCCTGGACGTGGGGTCGATCGAGTTCGTGCACCGCCGCATCGTGGCCGAGCGGGACGCCGGGGCTGCCGTGCTCATCGTGTCGTCCGAGCTCGACGAGATCTACGCGCTGGCGGACCGGATCGCGGTCATGTACGAGGGCAAGATCACCGGGATCCGGCCGCCGACGGTGTCGGTGACCGAGCTGGGCCTGCTGATGGCCGGCGCGGCGGCGGCCGTGGAGGGGGACCCCGCATGACCGACGACGCCAGCGTGCTGCCGCCCGCCGAAGCTGCCGGCGCGGCACCGACTGACACCGGGCCCGCGCCTGACCGGGGCCGCCTGCGTTACGACCGAGCGATCCTCGAGGCGATCATTGCGGGCAGTCCGGCCGTCGTCACGATCCTGGCGATCGTTCTTGCCCTTGTGCTAGGCGCGCTCATCATCGCCTTCAGCGACACAGCAGTGCTGCACGTCTGGGGGAGCTTCTTCGCCGAGCCGGGAGTGGCGATCTCGACCGCATGGCACTCGGCGGCAGCTGCCTACTCGAACCTGTTCGCGGGTGCGGTCGTTAACCCTCACACGATCGCAGCGGCCTTCCAGGGCGGTTCCGTAGGTGCGATCTTCTATCCGCTATCGCAGACCGCGGCCCAGGCGACGCCGCTGATCCTGACCGGCCTGTCGGTCGCGCTCGCCTTCCGGGCCGGCTTGTTCAACATTGGCGCCGCGAGCCAGTGGATCGGCGGTGCGATCGTCGTCACCTATCTCGGCTTCGGCCTCAGCCTGCCGCCGGTCATCCATGCCATCGTCTGCCTGGCGGGTGGCTTCGCCGGCGGCGCGGTGACGGGGTGGGTGGTCGGTGCCCTCAAGGCGCGAACGGGCGCGCACGAGGTGATCGTGACGATCATGCTCAACTACGTCATGTATAACCTGCTGTCCTACCTGCTCGGGACGCCATCGGCGCTGCAGCTGCCCCACCAGGCGAACCTGACCAGCCCGAACATCGGGGCGAACGCCCAGCTGCCGCATGTCGGCGGGCCGCCTCCGCAGGTCGGCGTCGGGTTCCTGATCGCGCTGGCGGCAGCGGCCGGGATGTGGTGGCTGCTCGCGCGCAGCACTGTCGGATTCGAGTTCCGCACCGTGGGCGCCAACCCGAGCGCTGCGCGGACGGCCGGCATGAGCGTGCCGCGCACCTGGGTCCTGGCCATGCTGCTGGCCGGCGCCCTGGCCGGGCTCAGCGGCGCGGTGACCATCCAGGGCACCTTCCACAACCTCAACTTCCAGAGCTACGGCACCTATGGCATCGACGGCATCACGGTCGCCCTGCTCGGCCGGGCCCGGCCCGCCGGCGTGGTGCTCGCCGGGCTGCTGTTCGGTGCGCTCAACGCAGGCAGCACGGTGATGAGCGCGGCCACGTCGGTGCCGGTGGACATCGCTGAGGTCATCGAGGGTCTGATCGTGCTGTTCGTGGCGGCGCCGCCGCTGATCCGCGCGGTGTTCCGGCTGCGGCAGGCGCAGCGAGGGGGAATGGCCGCGGTGGCGAAGGGGTGGAACGGATGACCGCGCTGACCGTCTCCCTCCCCCGCGTGGGTGTCACCGCCAGCCGGCGGGCGCTCGCGGCCGGGGCGCTGGCCCTCTTCGGCCTGGTCGACGTGCTGATCTTCGGGCTGTTCGCGCACAAGGGGGACGCCGCGTTTGCCTTGTCGCTGAACGGCGCCAAGGTGGCCGTTCCCACGATCCGCGTCCCGGCCGGCCCGCTCGCGTACATTCTCGGCGCGGCAACACTGGCCATCGCGGCGGCGCGCGCAACCGTCCTCGAGTCTGCGGTGCTGCGTCGCCTCGGGATCGGTGCCGTCCTGCTGTTCTTCGTGCTGTCGCTGCTCGCGTGGTCGGACACCGGCAGCTGGGCTCACAACATCCCCGTCAACGTGGTAACCCTGCTGCAGAACACGCTCGCCGGCTCGATCCCGCTCATCCTCGGCGCGCTGGCAGGATGCATGGGGGAGCGCTCCGGGGTCATCAACATCGCGATCGAGGGCCAGCTGCTGCTCGGCGCGTTCACCGCGGCCATCGTGACCAGCGCGATCGGCATGCTCTGGCTCGGGCTGGTCGGCGGCGCGCTGGGCGGCGCGCTGGTGGGCGCAGTGCTGGCCGCGTTCGCGATCCGCTACCTGGTCGACCAGATCGTCCTCGGCGTCGTGCTCAACCTGCTGATCAGCGGGCTGACCGGGTACCTTTACGACCGACTGCTGGTGCCGGAGGCCAGCGCTTACAACAACGCGGCCACGTTCGGCCCGGTCAAGATCCCTGGGCTTGGCGACATCCCGATCATCGGGCCGATCTTCTTCGACTCGACGATCTTCCTGTACCTCACCTATGCGGCGGTCATTGCCGTGCAGGTCGGACTGTTCAGCACCCGGTGGGGCCTCCGGGTGCGCGCCGTGGGTGAGCACCCGACAGCCGCGGACACTGTCGGCATCAGGGTCCTCGGCATCCGCTACCGCAACCTCATCCTGGGCGGCATGCTCGCCGGCATCGGCGGCGCGTACCTCACGATCGGCTCGGTTGGCACGTTCAGCAAGGACATGTCGTCCGGACTCGGCTACATCGCGCTCGCTGCCATGATCTTCGGCCGCTGGTCGCCGCTCGGGGCGACGGCAGCCGCCCTGCTGTTCGGCTTTACGACGGCGCTGGGCAGCTTCCTCGGCAGCATCACGGTCCCGATCTCGCCGTTCCTGCTCGCCATGGCGCCATACGTGGCCACGATCATCGCGGTGGCCGGGCTGGTCGGCCGGGTGCGCGCGCCGGCCGCGGACGGGAAACCGTACCTGCGGGCTTGACGCTGCCGCGGAGCTTGGGCGATAGGGGAGGCACCGCAATGTCCAGCGCGCAGTTGTATGACACCATCGGCGCCACCTACAGCGTGACAAGGCGGACTGAGCCACGGATCGCCGCCCAGGTGTGGGCAGCGCTCGGTGATGCCCGCACGGTGCTGAACGTCGGCGCTGGGACCGGCTCCTACGAGCCCACCGACCGGGACGTCACCGCGGTGGAACCGTCGGCTGTCATGCGCGCGCAGCGCCCCGCGGGCGCAGCGCCGTGCGTAGCAGCCACCGCCGAGAGCCTGCCCTTCGAGGACCAGTCCTTCGACGCCGCGATGGCCTTCGCCACCATCGATCACTGGCAGGACCCGATCGCAGGGCTGCGCGAGATGCAGCGGGTCGCCCGCCGTGTGGTGGTGTTCACGAAGGACTTCAGTGACCCCGATCTGTTCTGGCTGAATCGCGACTACCTGCCCGAGGTCGCTGGCCTCGTCATCGGCCGGCCTCCGCTGACCGAGCTGGCCCGCGTGATCGGGGCCCGCGCGGAGCCGGTGCTGATTCCGTGGGACTGCGCGGACGGCTTCTACGAGGCCTACTGGCGCCGGCCCGAGGCATATCTGGATGAGCAGGTCCGCAGCGGAATGTCGATCTGGGCCAGAGTCGGGCCGTACGCCGAGCAGCGGGCAGTGCACGGCCTCCGTGATGACCTCGCATCCGGCCGGTGGGCGGAACGCAACCGCGACCTAGCCGGTCTCGACGCGGCCGAACTCGGCGAGCGCCTGCTCATCGCCTGACGGCGCTGCGGGCTGAATTGCCAGCCGGTCAGGACGGCGGGATGGCTGATTGAGCAACGGCTACTGTCGCCATGGGGTCATACGCAACCGGGGGCTTGCCAGGTTCCTCGACGATCAGCGCGGTCGCCAGCAGCATCGGGGGAGGGTCAGGCGTGCCCTGCACGTCTCCCGGTAGCACGTTGCGCAGGTAAACCTTGCTGCCCGGTGACACCGGTACGTAGCTGGTGGGAATGGCCGTGACGACGAACCAGCCGACGCCCCTCTTAGCCTTGATCACCCCGGCCTCGCGCAGCAGCCGGTATGCCCTGTTGACAGTCTCCCGGCTCAGCCCATGCATCTCGGCAAACATCGGTTCAGAGGGCAGCAGCGCTCCTGACTGGAGTTCCCACCGCGCTATGCGTCGCCTGATCGCGGCGGCCAGCTGAACATACAGCGGCACAGGCGCTTCGGTGTACAGCACCAGCCCGGCGTCAGCCCACTGGGCGTGAACCTCTTGGCGCTCGGTCACACGTTGCCTCCATTGCGCGTCTGCTGCCGTCATGTTAGCCTGCCCGGCTTACTGGGCAATGCCTTGTCCGGTTGGCCAGTCAAGACGTAAACCGACGAGGTACGCGGCGCGTCCCTTACGTACCGCCCGGCAGAAGTCCGGTCACTCGGAGGGGGGTGACCGGGCTTTTGGCCGGGAAGGCGAGGACGCCGCTGACTAAGTCTTGTCAAGATACTCGGTGCGCTACACTGTCGTTATGCAGCTCACGAGCCTTTCGGAGTGGAACTGCTCGATCGCGAGGACGCTGGATGTCGTCGGCGAATGGTGGACGCTGCTGATCATCCGGGATGCGTTCCGCGGTACCCGCCGGTTCGACGACTTCCAGGCCAGTCTCGGGGTGGCACGCAGCGTCCTGACCGCCCGCCTGCACAAGCTCACGGACGCGGGCGTGCTGGACAAACGTCAGTACAGCGAGCACCCGCCCCGCTATGAGTACCAGCTCACTGACAAAGGCCGCGCGCTGTTTCCGGTCGTGGCGGCGCTGCTGCGCTGGGGCGACGACTGGGCAGCGAGCCCGGCGGGGCCGCCCATGCAACTCGTGCACGATCCGTGCGGCGAGGTCATGCATCCGGAGCTCACCTGCCCGCGGTGCGGCGGCGCGGTCATGGCGGTCAATACCCGCATCGTGCCTGGCCCGGGCGCGAAGAGTCCTGCCAGCTAGCTGGCCGGCAGGCCGGGGCCGCTGGCGGCGACGGGCTGAGGAGCCGGAAGATGCCGGTTGCTGGGCCGCCGCCAGGACACCTCAAAGAGCGCTCCGCCCAGGTCTGAGTCGCCGATCCGCCACTGTCCGTCGGTCGAACGGACGATCGAGTCGGCAATCGCCAGCCCAAGGCCCGCGCTTCCGCCCTGGTCGGTGGAGCGGTGGAACCGGTCGAACATTCGGGTCCGCTGCTCGGCTGGCACGCCAGGACCGCTGTCCTCGACCGTCAGCGTGACCCGTGCGCCGCGCTGAGCGGCGAAGATCCGCACGGTGCCGCCCTGGCCCGCGAACCGGCACGCATTGTCCATGAGGACGCCGGCCAGCCGGTCTATCCAGTCCGGCGGGGCATTGATCCAGACGGGTCGCGGTTCGCCGGTGAGCACCTGGACGTCGAATTCCTGGGCGGCACCGAGCGGGCGGAACCGCTCGGCGCACTCGGCCGCGATGGTCGCGAGGTCCAGCGGCTCGTCCTCGGGCTGCGGGGGCGCCGAGTCGAACCGGGCCAGCCACAGCAGGTCCTCGACGATCTTCTGCAGCCTGCCGCTCTCCCGCCCGATCCGTTCGAGCGCAGCCTGGTAGTCACCTGCCTTTCGAGGTGCGCTCAGCGCGACGCTCGTCTCCGCGCTGATGACGCTGAGCGGCGTGCGCAGCTCGTGCGACGCATCGGCGGTGAACTCCAGCTGGCGACGACGCGCTTGCTCGACCGGCGAGAGTGCGCGCAGGCCGATGATCAGCGCACCCGCGAACATCGCGACGAGGAGGAACGGGGCTGCGAGGCCTTCGCCCATTCGCAGCAGGCTCACCAGATGATCCTCGCTCGCCAGGCTCTGCCCGGCGACCACGGTTCGGCCGTTGACTCTCCCCGCCGCGAGCCGGAACCTCGCTGGCGCCAGTGCGATCGTGGTCTGGCTGCCGGCGGCCAGCCGGAATCCTGGCGGCAGCTTGGGCGCGTTCGATCCAGGCAGGGCAACCGGTCCGGATCGGGTCAGGTACCAGAGGTAGACAGCCGCGGTGTCGGTGTCTTCCCCGGCCGATGGTGCACCCGGCGGGCCTTTCGAGCGCATGTCTCTCAGCTGATCGGCGAGCCGCGTATCCACCGACTGCATCATCCGTGCCGAGACGACCCAGTCGAGCACCGTGATGCACGCACCGTAGACGACGCCGACGAGCAGGCTGGCGGCGAGCGCGACCTTTGCGGCGTGCACGACCTCGCGCGGAAAACCGCCGCGCGGCCGCCGCACGGATCGCCTGCCCCGGCCCCCCGTTGCCGTTGGGCTTGTCGCTGGCGTGGTCACTGCCGACCGACCATGGAACTACTGCTGTCCGATCAGCCGGTAGCCGACGCCGCGCACGGTCTCGATCCGGACCCGGCCGCCCGCGAGCTTGGCGCGCAGCCGGGCAAGGTGCACGTCGATGGTGTTGGACCCCATGGCGTCCGACTCGTCATCCCAGACGTTGATCGCGATGGACCGGCGGGGCACCACGGCAGGTGACTTGCGCACCAGCAGCTCGAGAATGCCGAACTCGGTCGCAGTGAGGACCGCCTGCCGGCCAGCGACCAGCACCTGCCTGGCTGCCGGGTCGAACCGCAGATCGCCGACGACCATCTCTGGCTGCTGGACCGCTGGCGGCCGCCGCTGCAGCGCCCGCATGCGGGCGAGGAGTTCGGCGAAGTCGAAAGGCTTGACCAGATAGTCGTCGGCCCCGGCGTCGAGCCCGGTGACCCGGTCGGCGGGCTGGTCCCTCGCCGTCAGCATGAGGATCCGGGTGGGCTGCGCATTGCGTCGCATCCAGCGCACGACATCAAGTCCGGAGATGCCCGGCATCCGCCAGTCGAGCACGGCGAGCTCGTAGCTGTAGCTGCGCAGGAACTTCAGCGCTTCCTCGCCGTTCCGCACCGCGTCTACGACGTAGTCGTGCTCTTGCAGCCCCCGGACCAGCACGCTCCGCAGACCGTGATCGTCCTCGGCGACAAGCACCCGCACGTGGTCTCCTACCTGCGCAGCCGGCGCCAGAGCGGTCGCGGCAGCAGGCGGAGCGCGACGGCGAACAGCCGGAGCGCGGATGGCACCCAGACGACCCCCGAGGGTTTGTCGAGGGCCGCGGCGACGGCGGCACCGACCTGACCGGGCGTAGACGACAGTGGCGCGTGCGACATGCCGGCCGTCATCCGGCCGATGACAAAGCCGGGACGGATGAGCAGGACCCGGACGCCGGAACCGTCCAGTGAGTCCGCCAGCCCGCGACCGAACGCGTCGAGGCCGGACTTGGCGGCCCCGTAGACGAAATTAGCCCGCCGGGGCCGCACGGCCGCAACCGAGGAGAGGATGACGATGACGCCGCTGCCAGCGCGGCGCATCTGCGCCGCGACCGCGAGCAGCGCCGTGACGTGGCTGGTGAAATTCGTCTCGATCAGGAGACCGGCCTGGCCGGGCTCGGCGTCGAGCCGATCCTGCGGGATCAGTACCCCGGCCGCAGAGATCACCACGTCGACCGGCCCGTCGGCGAACGCGGCCGCGACGAGCTTCTCGTGGGCTGCCGGGTCGGTCGCGTCGTAGGGCAGGACCGTGACGCGACCAGGGAGCGAGGCAGCCGCCGAGCGGAGCCTGTCGGCATCGCGACCGGCCAGTAGCACATCGGCCTCGGGCGGCAGCTGCATCGCCGAGAGGATCGCCAGGCCAATCTCGCTCGTGCCGCCGATGAGCAGCACCCTGGTCAACTTGGTCACCTAGACCAGCCCGGCCAGGAACAGGCCCAGCCAGGCAAGCTCACACCCGACCATGACCTTGTCACGGGAGATGAGATCTTCGACAGCGCGGCCGTCGGCCCGCCCGGTCAGCCAGTCGAACCGGATGAGCGCGGCTGCGAGCGGGATCAGGCTCGCCACGTGCCAGCCGCGCAGCCACGGCGTCGACTCGGACAGCGCCCAGGCGAGGTAGGCGGCGAGCAGCACGCCGATCGCGGCTCGCTGGAATAGCCGAAGCGCAGGCTTGGAGTAATACCGCATAACCGGCCGGTGCGCTGCAGCGCGGTCGCCGAGCGAGGCCAGCTCGCTGTAGCGCTTGCCGGACGCCACCATCAGAGCGCCGAAACTGCAGACGGTCAGGAACCATCCGGACGGCGGCACGTGGGTGGCTACGGCGCCGCCGAGCGCGCGCAGCACGAAGCCGTTGGCAACAAGCCCGAGTTCTAGCCAGGGCACATGCTTAAGACCGGAGCTGTACAGCAGCGACAGCGCGGCGTAGCAGCCGATCACAACGGCCAGCAGCGGCTCGCGGATGAGCAGGCTGAGCACTACGGCCAGCCCGAGCCCGGCCAGCGCCAGAACGATGGCGGCGGGCTGTGGCAGCCGGCCGGCCGCAATCGGGCGCAGCCGCTTGGTCGGATGCAGGCGATCGCGCTCGACATCGACGACGTCGTTGATCAGATAGACCGCAGACGCCGCGGCCGTAAAGGCCACGAAGGCCACGAGGGCGTAGCCGAAGCCGTTGTGCCTCCCCAGGCTGGCCCCGGCTACCGGTGCGGCGAAGACCAGCAGGTTCTTCGGCCACTGCCGGGGCCTGGCGGCCTGGAAGGCCGCCACTATCAGGGTGGCGACGGCGACCAGCTTGGCCGGGCGACGCGCTGCCTGGCCCGACCGCTGCTCGGCGGTCTCTTGAGTCCGGTACGTCATTTGGCGAAGACCGCGGTGAAGTCCCGGCTCGCTGGCGTGTAGTAGCGATCAGCCGGCTGAGCCTGGTTGGGCAGCAGGGCCTCGGGCGTGGGCGGATTAGCCTGCTGCGGCAGGTAGTACATGAAATCGGTCCACTCGGGGTTGATGTCGAGCTCCATCGCGTTCACGGCTCCCGCGCGCTGGAGGAGGTCGCCGAGCTCGCGCACGTTGAGCGCCGGCCCGTAGACGAAGATCACCCGGTTGTCGGCGGTGATCCCGATGCCCGACCGCCAGACGTAATAGCCGCCGCCAAGGGTCGCACCCCAGCTGGACTGGACGTTGAAGTCGACGCTGGAGGGCACCTGGCCGTTCTGCACGATGAGGTGCAGGTTCTGGCGGACCCCCGCCACGGCGGATGACATCGACATGCCCGGATCCTGTCCCCAGTTGCCGATCGCGATGTGCCCGTCGGTGTAGTAGACGACCGAGGCGACTCCCGGCGTCAGCGTGCCGGAGGTCGATCCGTTGAGATAGAAGCCGCCGCCCGAGGACGCGATCTTGAAGCCACTGTTGAAGGTCGCCAGCAGCCCGTTCCTGGTGCCAAGCGGCAGGTAGTCAAGCGCGTGCCAGTTTCCAGGGCCGGGATCCTCGGCACCGGGTCGTAGCTCGAACCGCACGAGGCTCTGGTTCATCGACACGATGCCTGCGACGTAGGACGAGTACAGGCTGCTTGCCCGCATCTCGGTGCCGTAGATGGCGCCCTGGCCGTGCACGGTGCCGATCACGCGCCAGACGCCCTCATTGGGGAGCGCCGGTGACACGAGCGACTGCAGGTTGGCGGGTGGCGGATAAACCGGTGCGGCGGACCTGGTGTGCTTGGGCTTCTCAGTGACCGCGCTCGGCCCGGTCAGCGCGAAGGCCGGCTTGCCGCCGGCCTTCGGCGGCTGATAGGTCATCCACTCGCCGAGTGTGACCAGCGGACCCAGGTAGTGATCGCGGGCCCATTCGGCCAGCCGCTGGGAGACGGCGCCGCCACCCGTCATGGTGAGCGCGTGCCCCACCGACCAGCTGATCGGGACCAGGACCACGATGAGCACCGCCGCGGTGATCCGTGACCAGCGGCGGTAGGGAACGTGCGGTGCCCAGTTGCGCCGGCGCCGTGGCCGGGGCGTCCCGTGACGGCCAGAGCCCGAGCTGGGGCGGGGCTGTGTCGTGACATCCCGCCAGCCTGCTGTCGGTGGCCTCGCCACACGATCCCCTTTCACGATTCGCCAGGATTGTCACCCGTCGAGGTCCCGCGACTGGTCTACCCGCGGAAGATTAAGCTCGCATGAACGAAGGTACGCGGTTGCTGACGGGGCCGACCGGACGTTCAGAGACGTTACAGGCTGATCGGCTCACCTTTCTTCTATACCCGCAGGGCGGGCCACCTCATTCCATCGGCGGCCAAGCACAGGTCAGCCCGCCGGGTTGTGCCAGGCCTCGCCGGCGGGAACGAGTGCGTCCGCTTGTGGCGGGCCCCAGCTTCCTGGGGCGTAGGGGTGGACCGGGACTACGTCGCCTAGCACCGGCTGCACGACACGCCAGGCAGCTTCGACCGCGTCCTCCCTGGCAAAGAGGTAGCGCTCGCCGCTGAGCGCCGCCCCGATGAGCCGGTCGTAGGGCCGGATCGTCTGCTCGGCGGCCTCGCCGGAGAATTCCAGCTCGCGCACCTGGGGTGCCAGATCGGGGCCTGGCTTCTTGCCCACCATCCTGATGCCGAGCTGATCATCGGGATAGACACGAACCCGCAGCTGGTTGGCGCCGGCCTCGTCGCCGAGGCTGAACACGTCGTGCGGTGGCCGGTGAAAGCGGAAGACCACCTCGGTCGCGGTGACCGGGAGGCACTTGCCTGCGCGGATCAGAATGGGCACGTCACCCCAGCGCCAGGACCGCGCGGTCAGTCTGACGGCGCAGTAGGTCTCGGTGGTGCTCGCCTGCGCCACCCCGCTGACGCCGAGATAGCCCTCGTACTGGCCGCGAACAGTGGTGTCCGGGTTCAGCGGCTCGAGCGCGCCGACGAGCTGAGATTTCGCGTCACGCCACGACGCCAGGCCGGTCCCGTCGGGCGGCTCGGCCAGCACCGTGGCGAGAACCTGCAGCAGGTGGTTCTGCAGGACATCCCTGATGGCCCCGGTCCGGTCGTAGAAGCTGCCGCGGTCTGCAACGTCGAAGGCCTCGGCCATGGTGATCTGGATGCTCGCCACGTGCTCGCGGGTCAGCAGCGGCTCGAGGAGAGAATTGGCGAACCGGGCGAAGAGCAGGTTCTCCACCGTCTCGAGGCCAAGCCAGTGGTCGACCCGGTAGATGGACTGCTCAGGGAAGTGCTTGTGCAGGGTGTCGTTGAGCGCGATCGCGCTGGCCAGATCGGTGCCGAACGGCTTTTCCACCATGATCCTGCCGCCCGCGGCCCGGCCCGCCACGGCGATGCCCTCGGCGATCCGCGCGAACAGCGAAGGTGGCACCTCGAGGTAGTACAGCGGGCTGTGGCCACCGCCCATGGCCTGGCTCATCGCCGCGTATGTCGACGCCTCGGATAGATCGCCGTCGACGTAACGGAGCAGGCCGAGCATCTTACTGGCGGCCGGGCTGGCGGGGTCCATGTTGTTGAGCTTGAGCGAGGCGGCCGCGTAGTCGCGGAACTGGTCGAGCCCCCAGCCGCTGTGGGCGACGCCCACGACGGGGACGTCGAGGACGCCGCGCTCAACCAGGCCGACCAGGGCCGGGAAGGTTTCCAGCTTGGCGAGGTCGCCCGTCGCGCCGAAAATGACCAGCGCATCTACCTGATCAGGGGGCATCGGTGCTTCCTTCTGCATCGTCGTGGGACGTGCCGCTGAGAAAAGCCTCGCACGTTACGCTCGCCTGGAGATGATCGTTGTGATCGCCGGGGTGGCCGGAAGCGGCAAGACGACTATCGGCGAGCGGCTGGCCAGCCGGCTGGGCTGGCGCTTCGCCGACGGTGACTCGTTCCACCCGGCCGCGAACGTGGCCAAGATGCGGGCAGGCATCCCGCTCACCGATGCCGACCGCGGGCCGTGGCTGGCAGCGATCACCTCCTGGATGGACGACGTTATCGCGAGCGGCCAGTCGGCCGTCCTTGCCTGCTCCGCGCTCAAGCGCAGCTACCGGGATGAACTGCTCGGCGGCCGGGATCAGGCTGTGATGGTGTTCCTGGAGGTCAGCCGGGAGCAGGACCAGGCCCGGGTGTCACGCCGGCAGGGCCACTTCTTCGCCGAGCCGCTGCTGGCGAGTCAGTTCGCCGCGCTGGAGCTGCCTGACCCCGATGAGCGCCGGGTGTACCCGGTCGCGACCGCGGACCAGCCACCGGGCCAGCTGGTGGCAGAGATCGTCGCCCGGCTGGGCCTCACGTGATGCGCAGGTCACGGGGCAGTGCCGGCGCCGCGGAGAAGCCTGGCCGGGCCATCGGTGTGGCAGTCGCGCTCGTGGTGCTCGCCACTGCCGGCTATTACCTGGTGCCGGTGCCCCACCAGATGCGGGAGAGCTCCTGGGCGATCCTGTTCGGCTGTGGCGTGGCAGCTCTAGGGATACTCATCGCGCTCGCGATCTGGCGGCTGCTCGGCGCCGGCGAACAGGTCCGGGTGCGGGCGCTCGTGCTGCTGCTCGTCCTGACTGTCCTGTTTTTCTCCTGGTGCGATGACTCGGTAGCCCGGATACCGGGGCAGTTCGTCGACCTGCACACCAAGACCGATGCCCTCTACTTCACCGTGAGCACCGTCGCGACTGTCGGCTTCGGGGACGTGCACGCAGCGGGTCAGCTGGCCCGCGCCGCGGTGACCGTGCAGATCGTCTTCAACCTGGTGTTCCTCGGTGCCGCGCTCACCATGATCTCCGGCTTCGTCCGGGAGCGGGCACGCCGTCACCGGGCCGCCGGCGCCGGCAACGACGGTGTGAGCCCCGCACCGGATGGCCGGGACGGGGCTCACTGACGGGCGGCTTACCGCCTAATCTCACATCCTTGACATCTGACGGTCTCGCTCGTACTCATACTCACGCCGCTCGGACTCGTGCCGCTCCGCGCCGTGCGCGAGGCCCCACACCGCCGCGATTCCGAGAGCGACGACGATGATGCCCCAGAGCGGATAGAACGGGACGATCATGAAGCCGGCGACCACAGTCAGTACCGCCATTGCGATGCCGACTGGCCGCGACCACGGGATGCCGAGCAGGTGACAGGCTCCGACCGCGAAGGTCGCGATACCGAGCCCGAACAGTACCCAGCCCCATTGCACGATGCCCCAGTTGTAGGCGTACAGGCCGTGGCTGGTGTAGAAGCCGTGCCGGACCACGAATGCCAGCCCGACGAGGAAGGTGAGCAGCCCCGCCAGCACCAGGAACAGCCCGCCCTGGGACGTGCTGGTGCCCGTTTCCATGGAACTGCGCCCGTAGTCGGCAGCCGGGGCCTGGCCGGTCCGGCCATAAGCAGCGGGCTGCCGGCCCTGCTCGTACGTCGTGCCCGTGGAGTACCGCTCGTCGGTCTCGCGGCCTGTCGTCGAGCGTCCGGTCGCCGCGGCTCCCGATGTGGTGCCAGGCCCGGTGCCCGTCACGTCGCCCTGCTGCCCGACCTGGTTCTCCGAGGACCTGTCGTGTGCTCTCCGCATCACATCTCCCCTCTGACCTGGCCCGCAGGCGGGACGGCCGGCTACCAGCACTTCTTCGGACAGGCAGCCGCCACCCGCGTGCTAACCGGTTGCCCGGGTTCTTCTTAGGACGCTACGGAGGGCGCGCGCGCCCGGGCATCACCCACGGGGGGTGATCCGAGCGGCCTGCCGGTGGCGGCATGAGTGGCGGCATTACCGGCATATCAGGTCGCGCCGATTGATCGTCGACCAGCCGGGGTATGCCGGTCGCTGCTGGTTGCTCGGGGGGGCGATGACGAGCATCGTCGAGGGGCCGCCCGCGTTCCGCCTGCCAGGCGGCGCGGCGGGGCTGCCGCATGCCGACAAGCTGCGGATCCCGCGGCCCGGTATCGCGGTGCTGCATCGCGCCCGCATCACCGCGCTGATCGACTCCGCGGCCAGTCGGCCAGTCACGCTGCTGACCGGGCCGCCGGGCGCGGGAAAGACAATCGCCGCTGCGCGATGGGCTGCGGGCAAGGCAACCGGACGCCGCCCGGCATGGCTCACCCTCGACGCCGACGACAGCGACCCGGACCGGTTCTGGCAGTACGTCACGGCCGCGCTGATGGGGGCCGGTGTCCCTGCTCCGCCTGCCGGACTCGAGCCGCGTAGCCTGCCCCGGTGGCTGGCTACCGCGCTGGATGCTGACTCGCCCGCCGTCGTGCTGATCCTTGACGACATCCACCTGATCGCCGCCAGTGACGCGCTCGCCGGGCTCGCCGAGCTGATCCGGCACGAGCCGCCTGGGCTCAGGATGCTGCTGGCCGGCCGGTCGGCACCAGCCCTGGCCAGGCTCAGGCTGTCCGGCGACGTGACCGAGATCGGCGCTGCCGACCTGGCCTGTACGCCCGATGAGACCAGGGCGTACTTCGACATGCTGGGCAGGTCGCTGAGCCCGGACGAGCTGGCGGAGGTGGCCAGCAGAACTGAGGGCTGGCTAGCCGGTCTGCGGCTGGTGGCGCTGGGCGCCGGGGCGGGTCCCGCGGGCGGCCAGGCCCTGGTCCTGGACTACATCGAGGACGAGGTGCTCAGGCCGCTTCCGCCTGAGGTGCGGGCCTTCCTGCTCCGGACGTGCCTGACCCCGATCGTCCAGGCCGACCTGGCAAGCGACCTCACCGGTGACGGCGCCGCTGCCAGGGTGCTCGAGCACCTCAGCCGCTCGGGCAGCCTCGTCGAGGCAGTCGCGCCGAAATCTGGCGAATACCGGTACCACCCCATGCTGCGCGAGGCGCTCGCGGTGTGCCTGCGCCGGGAACTCCCCGCGGAAGTTGCTGACCTGCACCGCCGGGTGGCCAGGTGGCATGCCGCGCGCCGGGACCTGCCCGAAGCCGTTCGGGCTGCGGCCGAGGCAGGCGACTGGGACCTCGCCAGCCGGGTGCTCCGCAACTCCGGGCCGGCGATCATGCTGTCGGCGGAGGGCTCAGCTGTGGAGGCCACGCTGGCCGTCGCGCCGCCCGACCGGATCGGCACCGACGCGGCACTGGCCATGGCGCTCGCCGCCGCCCGGCTCTGGCAGGGTGACGCCGATGGGGCGGTGCCGCACCTGGAGTGTGCGCAGTTCGCTCTCGACGGCCTGGCCGGCGGCGATAGGGTCCGGGCCGAGCTGTGGCTGTCGGCGCTGCACGTGCTCTACCGGGCGTGGGCTGGCCCGGCCGAGGAAGGGTTGCTGGATCAGGAGCTGATCCAGGCCGGGCAGGCGCACACCGATCCGCGCGGACCCGAGCATGAGGCGCTCGGCGTGCTCTGGCTCGCTCTGGGCTTCGCGGCCCTGATCGGATTCGACCTGCAGAAGGCGAGGTCAGCGCTGCTGCACGCAGGCTCACAGCTGTCCGCTGGCGGGCTGCTCGCCCTCAGGGAACGGGGTCGCTGCTGGGAGGCGGTCGCAGCCGCGCTCTACGGCGATCTGGCTGCAGCAGCCAGGCTCGTGGCCAGCGTGACGGACGGACCGCACGGTCGCGATGGCGAACTGGCGCCCGTGCTAGCGCTCGCAGGCGCGGCGGTGAGCCTCGGCCGGGATGACCTGGACGACGCCGCGTCGCTGCTGGACCAGGCCGACCTGGCCGCAATGACGCCGCGACCAGCCGGTGAGCCGTCCATCGACCTGCTGGCCGGGCTGCTGCGAGCCAGGCTCGCGGTTGCCGACGGCAACCTGACCGGAGCCCGCGGGCTCGCGCGGTGGCTGGGCGACCTCGCGGTCAGCTCCGGCCAGCCCGGTGACCTCACCCAACGGCCACGGCCGCAGGGGGTCGCCGCCGTCGTGGCGCTGCTCGATGCCGAGATCAGCCTCGCCGCCGGTGAGCGCGAGCGTGCCAGGGCCACCCTGACCGATGTCGCCGGCCATCCCGGCGCTGCCGACCCAGCCGATGCGGCGGGCCCGGTGGTCAGGGGAGAGGCCGCGGTCGGCCAGGCGCGACTGCTGATCGCGGACGAGGACGACAAGGCCGCGCTCAAGCTGGTTGAACCGGTGCTTTCCGAGCCACCAGGAGCCTGCTCCACGATGGACCGGATCAGGGCGCTGCTCGCGGCGGCCGTGGCGCACCGCCGGCTCAGTCAGCCAACAGAGGCTGCCGAGCTGCTCTCGCAGGCGCTCGCCCTCGCCGAGCCGGAAGACGCGTGCGGCCCGTTCCTGCTCGCCGGGCCGGCCGTACGATCCGCGCTCACGGTGCTGATCAACCCGTCCAATCGATGCGCGGCGTTCGCCGGGAAGATCCTGGACCGGTTCGACGGCCGACTGGCCCGGCCCGCCGGGAGCCAGCCGGCCGGGCTCCTCACCGACAGCGAGATGGCGGTGCTGCGGTTCCTGCCGTCGCACATGACGAATCAGGAAATCGCCGAGTCTCTCTTCCTGTCCATCAACACCATCAAAACGCACCTCAGCTCCGTGTACAGGAAACTGGGCGTCGCGAATCGCCGCCAGGCGATCGCTCAGGCCCGCCGCCTGGACTTGCTGTTACGCGCCGCTGGCGGCTAGGCGGTGCTGGCCGCCACGGATGGTGAGCTGGACCGGCGGGTGAGCGCGCGCCCCGCTCGCCACAGGCTGAATGCCAGCACTCCCAGGGCCAGGCCGTAGAACATCAGCCACGCGGCGACGATGGTCAGCAGCAGTACGAGCGTGATGGCCGGCCAGATGAGAATGATGATCCCGGCCGCCAGGCTGCAGACGCCGAGCACCGCCCGGACGCCGCGGCCTGGGACTCCGGCCGAGAGCGCGACGCCGAGGTCCGCGATGCCGTGTGCGATGAAGTAGACGCTGATCAGGAACGTGACGATGAACAGGCTCAGCGCGTGGTGACGCAGGCAGTACAGCCCGAGAAGCACCGCCACCAGGCCGATCACCACGTACGCGGCGCGCATGCCGCCGCTGCGGTTGCTCGCGGTGAGGCCTTCCCACAGCCTGGCCAGCCCGGACACAAGGATGGCGGCGCCGATCAGGATCGCCACGATGGTCAGTGATGCGTGGGGCCAGACCAGCAGCATGATCCCGAGCGCGATCATGCCGACCGCGCCGACTGCCACGACCGGCCAGGACTTCCTGGCCGCCGTGGCGAGGAGCGTATCGGCGCGAACGTCGGCCTCGGCGTTCTCTTCGCCCTGGCCGTACCAGTCGCGCCCGTACTGCTGGCGTTCATACCGCTCGCGGTCGGACTGGCGCGGCTCGAACTGCTGGGGCACGGGGGTCTGGCTTGCCGGGGCATGCGCCGCGCTCGCGCCCGTGCTGCCTGAGCCCAGCGGGCCGGACAGCGGATCGGTCATCGTTGCCTCCCTGCAGATTACGGTGCCGACCGGGTAACCGCGGGTATGTCCCCCAGGTCAGCACCTGCCATGCTGTCGTCGGCGAGTTCCCGTGATCATCACCCGTGGCGGGTGAACCGGAAGGTGCTGTCCTAGACTTGGCCAGCGAGCGCGCTGGTAACCAGCGGCAATACCGATTCCCAGGAAGCGACCCCAGGTGAAGACCGACGTCGAAAATCTGAGCCCGACCAGGGTCAAGCTGACCATCGAAGTCCCGTTCGAAGAGCTCAAGGCGAATCTGGATAAGGCGTACCGCGAGGTGGCACGCCAGGTCCGGATACCGGGTTTCCGGCCAGGTCATGTGCCGCCGCGGGTCATCGACGTGCGGATCGGCCGTGGCGTTGTGCTGGAGCAGGCTGTCAACGACGCGGTGCCCGAGCTGTACAGCAAGGCCGTCGCCGAGCACGACGTTGTGCCGATTAGCCAGCCCGACGTGGAGGTCACCCGGCTGGACGATGGCAAGGAACTGGCCTTCACGGCGGAGGTGGACGTGCGGCCGGGCTTCGACCTGCCCGACCTTGATGCCCTCTCGGTGACCGTCGAGAACGCCGACGTTGATGCCGACCAGGTGGAGGAGTATCTGAGCTCGCTGAGGGAGCGATTTGCCTCGCTGCGGACGGTCGACCGGCCCGCGCAGACCGGCGACTTCGTCTCCATCGACCTTGCCGCTACGGTCGACGGAACTGCGGTCGACGACGCGCAGACCACCGGCTACTCCTACGAGGTGGGCAGCGAGTCGATGCTCGATGGCCTGGACACGGCGCTGTCCGGGATGACCGCGGGCGAGAGCAAGACCTTCAGTGCTGAGCTGGCCGGCGGGTCGGCGGCGGGAAAGGTGGCCGACGTGCAGGTCACCGTCAATTCAGTCAAGGTCAAGGAGCTGCCAGCGCTCGACGACGAGTTCGCCCAGTCCGCGAGCGAGTTCGACACCATCGGCGAGCTCCGCGCGTCGACGCGCCGGCAGCTCGAGGCCGTACGCAAGGCAGGGCAGGCCGGCCAGGCCAGGCAGCGCCTGCTGGATGCGCTGGTATCCGAGCTCGACATCCCGTTGCCCGCCAGGATCGTCGAGGCCGAGGTCGAGCAGCGCCGCCGCAGCCTGGCGGACCAGGTCAGCCGGGCGGGGCTGACGATGCAGGCCTACCTGGAGTCGGCGAGTATCACGGAGGCCAAGCTAGAGCAGGACTTCCTGGCCGATGCCGAGCGGTCGGTCAAGGCCGGCTTCATCCTGGACAAGGTCGCCACCCAGGAGGACATCAAGGTCACCGCGGAGGAGCTCAGCGCGTACGTGACCGAGCAGGCCTACCGGATGGGCGTGGCGCCTGACCAGCTGGCCCAGCAGCTCTCCGATAGCGGCCAGCTGCAGGCCGTGGCGGCTGACGTGCTGCGCGGCAATTCGCTCAGCTGGCTGGCCTCCCACGCCCGGGTGGTCGACGAGGCGGGCCGGCCGGTCGACGTCAGCGGGGGCGCAGCCGAGCCGGCCGACGGCGCCGACGGCGACGGCGATGAGGACGGAGACGACGCCGGCGATTGACTGGCTGGCTGACTGCGGAAAAGGCGTGCCTAGCCTGCGCCGTCAGCGAACACCGGGACTCGGCGGCAAAGGCGGTGCCGGCCGCGCGTTATGGTCACAGTCAACGACAGGCGCGGCGCGACTTCAGCGAGGTGAGCATAGTGACCACGCCTCCGATTGCCAGGACTGCGGATTCGGGCGTGCTGCCGCTCGGCGACATGCTGTTCCAGCGGCTGCTCCGGCACCGGATCATCGTCCTCGGTCAGCAGGTCGATGACGACCTTGCGAACCGAATCTGCGCAGAGCTGATTCTGCTGGCGGCCGAGGACGACAAGAGGGATATTAGCCTCTATATCAACTCGCCGGGTGGTTCGGTTTACGCCGGAATGGCGATCTATGACGTCATGCAGTACGTGCCGAATGACGTGGCAACCTATGCCATGGGCATGGCCGCCTCCATGGGTCAGTTCCTGCTGACCGCTGGCGCACCAGGCAAGCGTTATGCCATGCCGCACGCGGCGATCCTGATGCACCAGCCCAGCGGCGGCATCGGCGGCACCGCGACCGACATCAGGATCCAGGCAGAGCAGAGCCTGTACATCAAGCGGCTGATGGCCGAGCGGATCGCGTATCACAGCGGTCAGTCCGTGGAGCAGATTGAAGAGGACTCCGACCGGGACCGCTGGTTCACCGCAGAGGAAGCCCGTGAGTACGGCTTTGTCGACCACGTGGTCCGCAGCGCGACCGAGGTGCCTTCCGCAGGCCCGGTGTCATGAGCAGCCCCAGTCCTCAGGCACAGCAAGGAGGTCGGAAAGTGAGCGCTGGTTATACCGGGTACGGGCCGGATCGGCCACGGCTCGCTGAAGCACGCTACGTGCTGCCGTCCTTCGTGGAGCGGACGTCGTACGGCGTCAAGGAGATGAACCCGTACAACAAGCTCTTCGAGGAGCGGATCATTTTCCTCGGCGTGCAGATTGACGACGCGTCCGCCAATGACGTGATGGCGCAGCTGATCACGCTGGAGTCGATGGACCCGGCCCGCGACATCCTCATCTACATCAACTCGCCCGGCGGGTCGATGACGTCGATGATGGCGATCTACGACACGATGCAGTACATCCAGCCGGAGATTCAGACCTACTGCCTCGGCCAGGCCGCCTCGGCGGCCGCGGTCCTGCTCGCGGCCGGCACGAAGGGGAAGCGTTTCGCGCTGCCCAACGCGCGGATCCTCATCCATCAGCCGGCCGTGGAGAGCGGCTATGGCCAGTCCAGCGACCTGGAGATCCAGGCTCGGGAGATACTGCGGATGCGGGCGGCGATGGAGACGATCCTCGCCCGGCACACTGGCCAGGATGAGGACAAGGTACGGCGCGACATCGAGCGAGATAAGTTCTTCGGCGCTCAGGAAGCGCGGGAGTACGGTCTAGTCGATGAAGTTCTGACGATGCTCAAGCGCAAGCCAGAGGTAGTGTCGTCCTAGAGCGTCGAGGCGGTACCGTCTAGGTTCACGGACGTCGTTGTAGTTGGCTCGAGGGAGTAACTAGGTGGCACGCATCGGTGATGGTGGTGACTTGCTGAAGTGCTCGTTCTGCGGAAAGAGCCAGAAGCAGGTTAAAAAGCTCATCGCCGGTCCTGGTGTGTACATCTGCGATGAGTGCATCGACCTGTGCAACGAGATCATCGAAGAGGAACTCTCGGAGCCGACCGAGCTCAAATGGGACAGCCTGCCCAAGCCGCGCGAGATCTATGAGTTCCTGGACTCGTACGTGATCGGCCAGGAAAAGGCGAAGAAGGGCCTGTCCGTCGCCGTCTACAACCACTACAAGCGGATCCAGTCCGGCGGCGACCGGCCCGGAGCTGGCGAGGACGGCGTCGAGCTCGCCAAATCGAACATCCTGCTGCTCGGGCCGACCGGATCGGGCAAGACGCTGCTGGCCCAGACCCTCGCCCGGCTGCTGAACGTGCCGTTTGCCATCGCCGACGCGACCGCGCTGACCGAGGCCGGCTACGTCGGCGAGGACGTCGAGAACATCCTGCTCAAGCTCATCCAGGCGGCCGACTACGACGTCAAGAAGGCCGAGACCGGGATCATCTATATCGACGAGATCGACAAGATCGCCCGCAAGAGCGAGAACCCGTCGATCACGAGGGACGTCTCTGGTGAGGGTGTCCAGCAGGCATTGCTGAAGATTCTCGAAGGCACGACGGCGTCAGTACCGCCGCAAGGCGGGCGCAAGCACCCGCACCAGGAGTTCATTCAGATCGACACCACGAACGTGCTGTTCATCTGCGGCGGCGCGTTCGCGGGCCTGGAGAAGATCATCGAGCAGCGGGTTGGCAAGAGCGGCATGGGCTTCGGCGCCGTGCTCCGGGTCAAGACCGACAAGACTGAGTCCGATCCGTTCGCCGACGTGATGCCGGAGGACCTGCTGAAGTTCGGGATGATCCCCGAGTTCGTCGGTCGGCTCCCGGTGATCACCAGCGTGCACAACCTGGACCGCGAGGCGCTGATCCGGATCCTGACCGAGCCGCGGAACGCGCTTGTCCGGCAGTACCGGCGGCTGTTCGAGCTTGACGGCGTGGACCTGGAGTTCACCGACGACGCCCTGGAGGCGGTGGCCGACCAGGCGATTCTGCGCGGTACCGGGGCCCGCGGCCTGCGAGCGATCCTCGAGGAGGTCCTCCTCTCGGTGATGTACGAGGTGCCGAGCCGCAAGGACGTCGAGAAGGTCGTCATCAGCGCGGACGTGGTGCTGCAGAACGTGAACCCGACGCTGGTCCCGCGGGATGTCGCCCGGCGGGCCCCCAGGGAGAAGTCCGCCTGACCGGGCGCTGAGCCGGGCACCACTAGACTCGGCTGCTGTGACCACCGGAACCGATACGGGTCTCCCAGCGCAATACTCACCGGGCGAGGTCGAGACTCGCCGGTATGAGGCCTGGGCGGCCGCGGGATACTTTACGGCCGACGCCGGATCAGCAGCGCCGCCGTTCACCATCGTGATCCCGCCGCCCAACGTCACCGGCTCGCTGCATATCGGGCACGCTCTCGACCACACCCTGATCGACGCCCTGGTCCGGCGGCGGCGCATGCAGGGCTACAACACCCTCTGGCTGCCTGGCATGGATCACGCCGGCATCGCCACCCAGAACGTGGTGGAGCGCGAGCTGGCCAAGGACGGGCTATCCCGGCACGACCTCGGGCGCGAGGCGTTCGTCGACCGGGTCTGGCAGTGGAAGGCATCCTCCGGAGGGGTGATCCTGGGCCAGATGCGCCGGCTGGGCGACAGCGTGGACTGGTCAAGGGAGCGGTTCACCATGGACCCGGGGCTCTCCCGTGCCGTCCAGACGATGTTCAAGAGGCTCTACGCCGACGGGCTCATCTACCAAGCCGAGCGGATTATCAACTGGTGCCCCCGGTGCCTGACCGCGCTTTCCGACATCGAGGTCGAGCACTCAGAGGACGACGGCGAGCTTGTCTCGATCCGGTACGGCGAGGGGGATGATCAGATAGTCGTCGCCACCACCCGGGTCGAGACCATGCTCGGCGACACCGGCGTGGCGGTGCACCCCGACGATCCCCGGTACGCCCACCTCGTCGGGCGCCAGATCGTGCTGCCGCTGACGGGGCGGACCATCCCGGTGGTCGCCGACCCGCACGTGGACCCGGAGTTCGGCACCGGTGCTGTCAAGGTGACGCCGGCACACGATCCTGACGACTTCGAGATCGGCCGGCGGCACGACCTGCCCGCCATGGTGATCATGAACGAGCGTGGCGTGATCACCGCCCCTGGCCCATTCGAGGGCCTCGACCGGTTCGAGGCGCGGCCGGCCGTCCTCACCGCACTGCGAGCCGAGGGTCGCGTCGTGGCCGAGCGCCGCCCGTTCGTGCACGCCGTCGGGCACTGCTCGCGATGCGGGACGACGGTCGAGCCGCGGCTGTCGCTGCAGTGGTTCGTGAAGGTCGAGCCGCTGGCCAAGGCGGCGGGTGACGCCGTCAGGGACGGCAGGGTGCGGATCTACCCGGCCGAGATGGCTGCTCGGTACTTCGACTGGGTCGACGACATGCACGACTGGTGCATCAGCCGCCAGCTGTGGTGGGGCCACCGCATCCCGATCTGGTACGGGCCCGGCGGCGAGGTCATCTGCCTCGGCCCGGACGACGAGCCGCCGACCGGAGACGGCTGGCGGCAGGATCCGGACGTGCTGGACACCTGGTTCTCCTCCGGCCTGTGGCCCTTCTCCACCCTCGGCTGGCCGGACGACACGGCGGACCTGCGCACCTTCTACCCGACCAGTGTGCTGCTCACGGGTTACGACATCCTGTTCTTCTGGGTAGCCCGGATGATGCTGTTCGGGCTGTATGCGATGGCGGACGCGGGACCCGACGGCGCGGTGCCGTTCCGTCAGGTGGCGCTGCACGGGCTCGTCCGCGACCAGCACGGCAAGAAGATGTCGAAGTCGCGCGGCAACACTGTCGACCCGCTCGACTGGATCGACAGGTTCGGCGCGGACGCCACCCGGTTCACCCTGGCGCGCGGTGCAACACCGGGCGGCGACGTCGCGGTCAGCGAGGACTGGGTGGCCGGGTCCCGCAACTTCTGCAACAAGCTCTGGAACGCGGTCCGGTTCGCGCTGCTGAACGGCGTCCGGCACCCGGCAGGGGCCGAGCTCCCGGCAGCAGGGCGGCTGTCGGTCCCCGACCGGTGGATCCTGTCCCGGCTCGCCGCGGTCACGGCCGAGGTCGACGTCCTGTACGAAGAGTTCGAGTTCGCGAAGATATGCGACACGCTCTACCACTTCGCCTGGGACGAGGTCTGCGACTGGTACCTGGAACTGGCCAAGCCCGCGCTCACCGGCGCGGACGAGGCGGCCGCGGACGTCACCCGGCACGTGCTGGGCGAGGTGCTCGACCGGCTGCTGCGGCTGATCCACCCGCTGCTGCCGTTCGTCACCGAAGAACTGTGGACCGCCCTGACCGGGGGTGAGTCGGTGGTCGTGGCCCGCTGGCCAGGCGAAGCCGCTGCCGGTGCGGCTGGCCAGCTTGCCGCGCTGCCCGCCGATCCCGCGGCGGAGACCGAGATGGCCGCGTTGATGCGGCTGGTCACCGAGGTCCGCCGGTTCCGGTCCGACCAGGGGCTGCGGCCGGCTCAGCAGGTCCCCGCCCGGCTGGCTGGCATCGGATCGACCCCGCTGGCCGCGCATGAGGCCAGGATCCGGACGCTGCTTCGGCTCGCGGAACCGGCTGACGCATTCACGCCGACCGGGAGCGTTCACGCTGAGGGTGTCACCGTCGAGCTCGACACGATCGCCGGCCTGGACGTCGAGGCTGAGCGTAAGCGGCTCGCCAAGGACCTCGCGGCGGCCAGAGCCGAGATCGAGGCCGTGGAACGCAAGCTGGCCAATCCCGCGTTCGTGGACAGGGCGCCGGCCGATGTCGTCGCGAAGAACAGAGACCGCCTGGCCGCGGCGCAGCACGACGCGGCGCGGCTGGCTGACCGGATCGCCGCCCTGCCGTGAGCGACTACGCGGAACGGCTGCGCGAGATCGAGCGGGAGATATTCGCCCGGCGTCCCGAGCACTCGATCAATCCGTCGCTCGAGCGCATTCAGGCTCTGATGACCCTGCTGGGCGACCCGCAGCGGGCGTTCCCGGTCATCCACCTGACCGGCACCAACGGAAAGACCTCGACCTCGCGGATGACCGAGGCGCTGCTGCGTGCGCGGGGGCTGCGCACGGGGCTGTTCACGAGCCCGCACCTCTCGTTCGTCGGCGAGCGGATCTGTGTGGACGGCCAGCCGCTGGACGCCGAGCAGTTCGTGACGGCCTACGAAGAGATCAAGCCGTACATGGACATAGTGGACGCAAATCACGAAGTGCGGCTGTCCTTCTTCGAGGTCATGGTGGGCATGGCGTTCGCCGTCTTCGCCGACGCGCCGGTGGATGTCTGCGTGCTCGAGGTCGGCATGGGCGGCACCTGGGACAACACGAACGTTGCCGATGGCGCCGTGGCGGTGGTGACACCGATATCCCTCGACCATACGAGGTACCTGGGCAGCACCGTGGCCGAGATCGCGGCGGACAAGGCCGGCATTATCAAGCCCGGCGCGGTGGCGGTGCTTGCCCAGCAGCCCCCGGCGGCGGCAGAGGTGCTGCTGCACCGGGCCACCGAGGTCGGAGCCAGCGTGGCGCGCGAAGGCGTCGAGTTCGGTGTGCTGAGCCGAGAGCTCGCCGTGGGCGGCCAGCAGGTTTCCGTGCGCGGTCTGCTCGGCGACTACCCCGACCTGTACCTACCACTGTTCGGTGCCCACCAGGCTGGCAACCTGGCCTGCGCGATTGCCGCTGTGGAGGCATTTGCCCGCACGCCCGGTGCTGCGGCGGGAGACGCCACCGCGCCGCTCGACCAGGACATCGTTCGCCGCGCCGTGGCCGCGGTGACCTCGCCCGGTCGGCTAGAGGTCGTCCGGCGCAGCCCGGTGGTGCTCGTGGACGGCGCGCACAACCCGGGCGGCATGGCGGCCACGGTCGAGGCGCTGACCGAGGCGTTCAGCTTCACCGACCTGATCGCCGTCGTCTCGGTGTTCGCGGACAAGGACGTCGCCGGCATTCTCGGCGAGCTCGAGCCTGCTGTCAGCCATCTTGTGGCGACCGCGAACTCCTCGCCACGCGCCCTGCCCGCGGCCGAGCTCGCGGAGATCGCGGCGACGGTGTTCGGGCCGGACCGGGTGTCCGTCGCAGAGCGACTAGATGACGCCATCGAACTCGGCGTGGCGCTCGCCGACGAGGCAGACGCGGCCTCCGGCGGCGGCCCTGGCCAGGCCGGCGTGCTCGTCACCGGCGCGATCGTCACGGCAGGTGAGGCGCGGGTTCTGCTGGGAGACGCAGAGCAGCTTCGGACTGGTGACCGGGCATGAAGCGGCTCTGCGCCACGGTGCTCATCATGGAAGCCCTCGTGCTGTGTCTCGCCGCGCCGGTGGCCGTGCAGATGAGTCACGTGTCGGCACATTCGGCGTGGCTCACGGCCGGTGCCGCCGCCGTGGCGGCGGTCGTGTTCGCCGGGCTGGCCCGCCGGATGCTGCCGGTGACGCTGGCGGGCGGGAGCCTGGTGCAGGTTTTTGTCATCGCGGCTGGCACTGTCGTCCCTGCCATGTACTTCCTCGGCGCTGTCTTTGCCGCGTTGTGGGCAATCGGAATATGGCTCGGCTATCGCGCTGAGCATGCCACCGGTCAGTAATTTCTCAAGCACTGACCAACGGACGCAACCCGCGAAATCGTCGGCCGACTCCCGCTGTAGGCTTTTAAATCCAGGGTCCTGCGCGCTCGAAGGCACAACTGTGCGTGATCAATTCCTAGCTGACGGTGGCATTCGACGGATTCCCGGATCCGTTTTCCTGCCTCGCCGCGATCGCTCGTGGGAGTGCGCCGGACGGGCACGGCCGGCAGGCGTGAGGCGGCCCGGCCCTGGGCAGGACAGTACGACAACGACACGACGGGACTGGCTGGAAGGTTCTTGCACCCGATGAGCAACGCGATGGCCTTTCTAGGCCGTGACATGGCTGTCGATCTCGGTACCGCTAACACCTTGGTCTATGTCAGGGGCCGCGGGATCGTGCTGAACGAGCCCTCGGTCGTGGCGCTGAATACCAATACCGGCCAGATCGTCGCCGTCGGGGTGGAAGCGAAACGAATGATCGGCCGAACGCCCGGCAATATCGTGGCGGTGCGGCCGCTGAAGGACGGCGTCATCGCCGACTTCGACGTCACCGAGCGGATGCTGCGTTACTTCATCCAGAAGGTGCACCGGCGCAGCTACCTGGCCAAGCCGCGGCTGGTTGTTGCGGTGCCGAGCGGCATCACCGGGGTGGAGCAGAGCGCGGTGAAAGAGGCGGGCCATCAGGCCGGAGCTCGCCGGGTGTACATCATCGAGGAGCCCATGGCAGCCGCGATCGGAGCCGGGCTGCCCGTGAACGAGCCGACCGGCAACATGGTCGTCGACATCGGTGGCGGGACCACCGAGGTCGCGGTCATCTCGCTCGGTGGCATCGTCACGTCGCAGTCGATCCGGGTGGGCGGCGACGAGCTCGACCAGGCCATCATCACCTTCGGCAAGAAGGAATACTCGCTCATGCTCGGCGAGCGGACCGCAGAGGAGATCAAGATCTCGCTCGGCTCTGCGTACCCGGCGCAGGACGAGCCCAATGCCGAGATCCGCGGCCGGGATCTGGTAAGCGGGCTGCCCAAGACGATCGTGATCTCTGCGGAGGAGATCCGGCGGGCCATCGAAGAGCCGCTCAGCGTGATTATCGACGCGGTCAAGACAACGCTCGACAAGTGCCCGCCCGAGCTGGCCGGCGACGTCATGGACCGGGGAATCGCGCTCACCGGCGGCGGGGCGATGCTCCGCGGCCTGGACGAGCGGCTGCGCGAGGAGACGGGAATGCCGATCCACCTGACGGACAACCCGCTTGACTCCGTTGTCCTGGGCACGGGCAAGTGCGTTGAGGACTTCGAGACGCTGCAGCAGGTGCTCGTGCCTGAGGCCAGGCGGTAGTGGCCGCACGCGCAGGACGAAGGTGATGGGCCGCAGGTGAGGTGATCGGAGTGCGCGACACGCGGCGAACCCGTGTGGTGCTCGCAGCGCTGCTTGGGGTCGCGCTCATCCTGATCGTGGTCAGCTACGCCGACAGCTCCAACCCGGTACTGCGCTCTGTGCGGACGGCAGTCGGCTCGGTGTTCGGCGGCGCCGAGCACGCCGCGAGCTCTGCCGGGCGGTTCTTCAGCCGCTCTGGCTCGGACACCAGCCAGGTCACCAGCCTGCAGAAGCAGGTGCTGCAGCTGCGAGCCGAGCTGAGCCAGGCGCGGATCAGCAAGGCCGACTACGCGCAGCTGCACGCGATGCTGCTCGTCGCGGGCGCGGACCAGGTCAAGGTCATGGCCGCCAGCGTCATCGCGGCCGGCCAGAGTTACCAGCAGACGGTGACGCTGGACGCGGGCAGCGGGGACGGCGCACAGGTCGGCCAGACCGTGCTGAACGGACAGGGCCTGGTAGGCAAGATCACTGCGGTGACGGCGACCACGTCGACGGTGCAGCTGGCGAACGCTACATCCGTGGTCATCGGGGTCGCCGTCACGCCGAGCGGCCAGCTCGGCTGGGTGACAGGCCCGGGCCGGACGACGGGCGGCGCCGGCGTCATGCATCTGCAGATGCTCAGCTCGGCCGCGGTGCTGCAGCCTGGTGACCAGCTCGTCACCGGGCCCTCGCGATCGGGCCAGTCCTTTGTGCCGGGCGTCCCTGTCGGCGTGATCACCAAGCTGGTCAGCAAGAACGGAGCGCTGACAGAGGCCGCCGACGTCCGGCCGTATGTCAACTACACGGCGCTGTCCGTGGTCGGAATCGTCATGACGCCGCCCGCTCATAACCCCGGCTTCGCCGCGGTGCCGCCGCTGCCGCATCCCCTCCCCGCGGTGACCGTCACTGTGACAGCCAGGCCGACGGCGTCACCGGGCGCCACGCCAACCCCGAGCGCGAGCCCGTGATGGCGCCATGATGCGGACGGCCTCGGTCGTCGTGGTGTCGCTGGCGGTCGCAGTTGTCGTCCAGGTCAGCGTGCTGAACCGGCTGCTGCTGCCTGGCGGCGGCGTCCCCGACCTCGTCCTCGTGCTCGTCTGCGCGCTGGCCATGGCGAGCGGCCCGCTGAACGGCATGCTGATCGGCTTCGGCACCGGGCTGTGCCTCGATCTGGCTCCGCCCGGCAGCGCGCTAGTGGGGCAGTACGCGCTCGTCTTCTGCCTGGCTGGCTGGGCTGCGGGCCGACTGCGGCAGGTAACCAGTCACACGGCGAGGCATTCGGCCGGGCTCGTTGCGACTGCCTTGCTGGCGGTCGTCGTGGCCGCTGGAGAGGTGCTGTCGGTCGTCGTGGTCAAGGTGCTCTCGCCGTCGGCGGTCACGCTGAGCCAGCTCCGCCTGGTGCTGCCGTCCACGATCGCCTACAACCTGGTGCTGTGCCCGCTCGTGCTGTCCCTGGTCATGCTCGCCAGCACGACGGTCGAGCAACGCGCTCCGAGCGTCGGGCTGCCTCGCGGGCTGGCCGGTGCCACCCGATCGCGGCGCGCCGCGAAGAGAGCGGGCCAGCTGCCGGAGTTGCATCTCAGCCGGAATGCCCCGCCAGCCGTCCCGCACGTAGCCGTGCCGAGACAGCGGTCGCGAGCCAGGCTCCATCCGGCGGCCGGCGTGCCGGGCTCGGCGACCGGCTTGCACTATGACCGCACTCGGCCGCCCGCACCTGTGCACCTCCGGCTGGCCGGGGGGCGGCGCGGGGACGGCGCCGTAGGGGCGGGCCTTGCGGGCGCCCGGCGCGGCGCGGCCGGGCAGGACCGTCATCCGGGCATGCTCGCGACCCGCGCCCGGCCGTTCCGCCCGCACCCCGATCGCCCCGCCGTGCCAGCTCAGGCTCAGCGCCGCCCGACGACGATCAGCTTTGCCGGCCGCCGCGGCGACGGCTCGCTCGGGCGGACGCTCGCGACCGGCCGGTCCACCCCGCTGCGACCTGCCGCGATCAGCTTTAGCGCGCACCGCGGCGATGGCTCAGTCGGCCAGACGCTCACGACCGGCCGGCTCGCGCCAGTCAAGTCGCGGCAGCCGGCGATTCACTTCGGCGCGCACGCGGCCTTGTCATCGTCAGGACCGCAGCTGCGGATGGGCGCCCGGCGTTCGGCGATCGCGGCATCGACGGTGCCACGGCTGAGTTTTGCAGCCAACCACGTTCCCGTCCGCAACCGCACCCCCGCGGTACCCAGGTTCCGGCGGGGACCTTCGGGCCGCAAGTCGCCGGCAATCGTGCCCGGCGGGGTGCTCGGCGACGCCACCTTTCGCGCACGCCGGCAGCAGGCCGCTCCCCGGCTGCGGCTGTCCCGGGTACCGCCCGGCATGCTCGGCGGCTCGGGCCACCCTGTGCTGGCGCGGCCGCCCGGCCGGGCGCGCGCGCGCAAGCAGCCGAGGTTCAGCTACGGGAAGCGATCCCCGCTGTCCGCACTGACGGGCAGCCGGGTTGGCCGCCGTTTTGGCGGCCGATGGCTGGCGAGACAGCGCGCAGGCGGCCGGTCCGGGGTCTGGCTGCTCGGGCGGCGGACGGGGGGATCGCGGTGATTCCGGCATCAAGGTGGCGCCTGATCAGCGTGGCGCTCGTCATTGTTGGCCTGCTCGCGGTGCTCGGCGCGCGGCTGTGGTATCTGCAGGTCGATACCCACGCCACCTACGTGGCTCTGTCCGCCCAGGACCGGATCAGGAACATCGTCCAGCCGCCCGTCCGTGGGCAGATCCTCGACGACACCGGTCAGCCGATGGTGGGTAATCAGTCCGCGCTCACTGTCGCTGTTAACGAGGCCACCATTGCCCAGCAGGCAGACGGAGGCAAGGCTGAGCTGTCGCGGCTGGCCAGCCTGCTCGGCACGAGCACCACCGTCCTGCGCGAGCGCACCAGGCTATGCACCGTCGGAGTGAAGCAGCCGTGCTGGCCGGGCTCGCCGTACCAGCCCATTCCGGTCGCGCAGAACGTGTCCCAGCAGGTCGCGCTCACGATCCTGGAAAACAAGCCGGCCTACCCCGACGTGACCGCGAGCATTCAGCCGACAATCCAGTACGTGCAGCCGATCTCGACCGCGGCCGCCCAGATGGTCGGCTACCTGCAGCCGATCACCGCGCAGGAGGTCAAGCAGCTGCACGTGCCCGTCACCGGGTTCGCTAGCGACGACCTGGTCGGCCAGTCCGGCCTCGAGGCGCAGTACGACAAGCAGCTGCGAGGCACCACCGGCATCGACGAGGTGTCTGTCAGCGCCAGCGGCCAGGTGATGTCCACGATCAAAGACGTCAAGCCGCAGCCCGGTGATGATCTGGTCACGAGCATCAACTCGAACATCCAGATAGCGACAGAGAACGCGCTGCGAAACGCCATCATCAACACCCAGGCCGAGGGAAACACGGAGGCCACCAGCGGAGCCGCCGTGGTGATGACGACGACGGGCCGGATCGTGGCGATGGCCAGCTACCCGACTTACGACCCGAGCGTCTGGTCCGGCGGTATCAACCAGCAGCAGTTCCAGCAGCTCTTCGGAACGGGACAGGGGGAGCCGATCCTCGAACGGGCCACACAGGGGCAGTACTTCCCCGGCTCGACCTGGAAGGTGACCACCGCAACCGCCGCCATCAACGCGGGCTATCCGCTCGACGGCACGTACGACTGCCCCGCTTCCATCTCCGTCGGCGGGCACACGTTCAACAACGACTTCGCCAACGGCGGGCCGATGTCCCTGCACGACGCGCTGGTGCGGTCGTGCGACACGGTCTTCTACAACTTCGGCTACAACATCTGGCTCAAGGACAACCGGCAGTACGACGTCGTGACGAGCCCGAAATTCCCTGTGCAGGAGATGCAGCAAACCGAGCTGGGGTGGGGCTTCGGCAAACCGACGGGCATTGACCTGCCGAGCGAGTCCCACGGCACGGTGCCGACCAGGGAGTGGCTGTACTACTTCTACCAGGACAACGCTCACAAAGGTCAGAACTGGTGCAAGAACGGCAACGCCAACGGCAGCTACATCCAGCAGATCGAGTTCGAGGACTGTGCTATCGGCAATGTCTGGACGCCGGGCCAGGCCATCAATGCCTCGATCGGGCAGGGGTATGTCGCGGTCACGCCGCTCCAGCTCGCGGTCGGCTACGCGGCGCTCGCCAATGGGGGCACGCTCTACAGCCCGCGCATCGGCGAGGAACTGCTGAGCCCGTCCGGCCATGTCGTGCAGAAGATCGACCCGCCCGTAGCGGGCCATCTGCCCGCCTCTCCCGCGACTCTCGCCTACATCAGGAACGCGCTGCAGGGCGTCCTCACTCAGGGCACGGCGGCGGGCGCGTTCGGCGGATTCCCGCTCGACAAGATCTGCGTGGCGGGCAAGACCGGTACCGCGGAGGTTGCGGGCCGGCTGGCGACATCGAACTTCGCCTCGTACGCGCCCTGTAACAACCCGCAGTACGTCGTGGTCATGATGATCCCGAACTCCGGCTTCGGCGCCGACGTCTCGGCACCGGCGATCCGGCAGATCTGGGACTCGATCTACGGGCTGGAAGGGCACCCGCCGGCGCTGAAGAACGGCCAGCTGCCGGCTCCGCCGACCATCAACAGGGCCGGACGGGTCGTGCCGACCGCGGCCCAGATCGAACCCGTGCAGCCTTCCTCGGCTCGCCTGGCCGGGCTCGCGGGCGTGCCCGGTCAGCTCGGCGACACCGAGCCGGGCGGTCGACCCATCCTCGGCAGGCGACGGTGAGCGGCCGGCGTTCCCTCGAGGCCAGCCGCCGGGCGGCCCCACCGGTGCCGGGCTCGGCCAGTTACCGCGGCCTGGCTCCGGTCCGGCTCGAAGGCGGCAGCGCGCACCGCGGTGCCGGATTCGGGACCGGGCCGGGCATGGGCGGCGGCAGGCGAGGCCGGCTGCGCACGGTGCTGCGCGAGATCTTCGGGCCCGGGTCGCCGCTACGTCACCTGGACTGGCTCCTGGTGGCCATCGTGCTGGCGCTGATGGCGTTCGGAACCCTCCTGGTGTGGGCGGCCACCGCCACGTCCGGCGCGAGCTACCACGACCCGTACCTCATCAGGCAGCTGATCAACATCGCCATCGGCCTGATCCTGATGTGCGCCGTCAGCATGATGGATTACCGGCAGCTCCGTCAGTACGCGCCGATCGTCCTGGTGTTGTCCTGCCTCGGGCTGCTCGCCGTGCTGTCGCCGCTCGGCAGCGTGGTCAACGGCGCCAAGGCCTGGATCACCCTGCCTGGCGGCTTTCAGATCGAGCCGTCGGAGTACGCGAAGATCGCCGTCATCTTCGTCGGCGCGATGATCCTTTCCGAGCTCAAGCCCGGCGAGACGCGTCCGAGGCCTCGCGCGATCGCGATCGCCGTGGGCTTGTCGGCGATCCCGCTCGTGCTGGTCATCGCCGAGCCGGCCCTCGGTGTGGTGATCGTGCTCATGTCGCTCATCACCGGCCTGATCGTGCTGTCCGGTGTCCGGCTGCGGTGGCTCGCCGGGCTCGCCGTGGCGGGCGCGCTCGGCGTGTACGCCGTCACCCAGCTGCACCTGCTGAAGGCCTATCAGGTCAGCAGGCTGACGTCATTCCTGCACCCGAGCCAGGACCCGCGCGGCACTGGCTATAGCGCCTACCAGTCCAAGATCGCCATCGGCTCGGGCGGGCTGACCGGCCATGGGCTGTTCCACGGCCCGCTCGTGGCGGGTGGCTTCGTGCCCGAGCAGCACACCGACTTCATCTTCGCCGTGGCGGGGGAGGAGATCGGCTTCGTCGGCGAGATGGTGATCATTGTGCTGCTCGGGCTGCTCCTGCTCCGCGCGCTGCAGATCGCCGCACGCGCCGACGACCAGTTCGGCATGCTGATCGCGTCGGGCATCGCGATCTGGTTCGGTATCCAGTCGTTCATCAACATCGGCATGACGATCGGCATCATGCCGGTCACCGGCCTGCCGCTGCCGTTCGTGTCGTACGGCGGCTCCGCCATTTTCGCGGACATGATCGCGATCGGCGCGCTGCACTGTGTCCACCGGCATCGACTGGTTTTCGGGCGCAACTAGCCAGTGTGCGAGCAACACCCTGAAGGTTTCAGTGTAACAAAAGGTATATTGCGGGCGCGAAAGTGCCTGAAACCTTCAGGGTGTCAGCCTCAGCGCCTCATCTGGACGCGGTGAGGTGGGCTAGTCGCCGTCTCGTCCTCGGCCGGTGCCGGGACGGAGGCCTTGGCGCGTCGTCGCACCACAGCCACGGCGAGCCATCCGGCCAGGGCGGCAGCGATCACCGAGGCCAGCGTCCATCCCAGCGCGGTCGTGCCGAGGCCGACGTACTTGAGGCCCGAGGCGAAGATCGCGAACGCGATGACCGGGCGGACGTAGCGATCCGGGGCCCGCGAAGAGAACAGGGAGCCCACCAGCACCGCGGGCACGCTGCCGATGATGAGAGCCACGGTGACGCCGAAGTCCACGTGCCCGAAGATGAGCGCGCCGACAGCAGCGGCGAGGGTGAGTGGCACGGCTTGGGTCAGGTCAGTGCCGACCAGCCGGCCCGCGCTGATCATGGGGTAGAGGAACAGCAGCAGCACGATCATGAGCGACCCGGAGCCGACCGAGGTGAGGCCGACAATCAGGCCGCCGATCATGCCGATGACAACCGTCGGCAGCGGCCGGACGACCAGCTCCCTGATGGCGGCGGTCCGGTCCTGACCGGCCCGCCGGTCCAGCACGTAGCGGATCACCATGGCGGCGGCGCCGGTGAGCAGCGCCGCGCCGAGAGCCTGCTCGACGTGCGTAGGAGCCGCCGACGTTCGGCCCAGCAGATGCAGCAGGTAGGTGCCGAGGAAGGCAAACGGCACCGAACCGAGCGCCAGCCAGCCGACCAGCCGGTAGCTGACGGTCCCCTTGCGCATATGGACGACCGCGCCAACCGGCCGCATCAGCACGGCGGCGACCAGATCGCTGGAGATCGCCGCCGGCGCCTTCACCCCGAACAGCAGGATCAGCATCGGCGTCATGAGGGCGCCGCCACCGGCGCCGGTCATGCCGACCAGCAAGCCGACGACCGCACTGCCCAGCACGATGTAGGGGTCAACGTGCATATGGCCACCTCCGGACGACCGCATGGCACGACGGCCACGTTACGGTCCTGAAGGGTTGGAAGGACGGGGTTCTCCTATTTTACCGGCCTGGCCTACAGGGATACTGGGGATATCCGCATGGCCAGCGCGCAAACACGTCTGGTTGGCGACATCGGTACCCTGGGACGGTGCCTGTGCAGTCGGTGTACCCCCTGCTGGAGCCGCTGCTCCCGCTGGTGCGCAAGCCTGTCCAGTACGTCGGCGGGGAGCTGAATTCCGTCGTCAAGGGCTGGGACGACTGCGACGTCCGATGGGCTTTGATGTACCCGGACGCGTACGAGGTAGGCCTGCCCAACCAGGGCGTGCAGATCCTGTATGAGGTGCTCAACGAGCAGGACGGGGTGCTCGCAGAGCGGACCTATACCGTCTGGCCGGACCTCGAGAACCTCATGCGTGAGCACCGGGTGCCGCAGTTCACTGTCGACTCCCACCGGCCCGTCCGGGCTTTCGACCTGCTCGGCGTCAGCTTCGCCACCGAGCTCGGCTACACCAACCTGCTGACGGCGCTGGACCTGGCGCAGATCCCCCTGTCCGCCGCCGACCGCGGGGACGACGACCCGGTGGTGCTCGCGGGGGGGCACGCAGCGTTCAACCCGGAGCCGATCGCGGAGTTCATCGACGGGGCGGTGCTCGGCGATGGCGAGCAGGCGGTCCTGCGGATCAGCCAGCTGGTCGGGGACTGGAAGCGGGCAGGCCGCCCCGGCGGCCGCGACGGTCTGCTGCTGCGGCTTGCCACCGACGGCGGGGTGTACGTGCCCAGGTTCTACGACGTGTCCTACGGGCCGGACGGGGCGATCAGCGGGGTGGTACCTAACCGGCCTGGCGTCCCTCGTGCGGTGGCCAAGCACACCGTGACGGACCTGGACAACTGGCAGTACCCGCGCAAGCCGCTGGTGCCCCTGGCGGAGACGGTGCACGAGCGATACAGCGTGGAAATCTTCCGCGGCTGCACCCGCGGCTGCCGATTCTGCCAGGCGGGCATGATCACCCGCCCGGTCCGGGAACGGTCGATCACGACGATCGGGGCCATGGTCGAGGCGGGGCTCGCCGCCAGCGGGTTCAGCGAGGTGGGCCTGCTGTCCTTGTCGTCGGCCGATCACAGCGAGATCAACGAGATCGCGGTCGACCTGGCCGATCGGTACGAGGGCACGAACACCGGCCTGTCCCTGCCGTCGACCAGGGTCGACGCGTTCAACGTCACGCTGGCCAACGAGCTGAGCCGGAACGGCCGGCGGTCCGGGCTGACGTTTGCCCCGGAAGGCGGCTCGGAGCGGATCCGCAAGGTGATCAACAAGATGGTCACCGAGGACGACCTGATCAAGACCGTCACCACCGCCTACGAGAACGGCTGGCGGCAGGTCAAGTTGTATTTCATGTGCGGACTGCCGACCGAGACCGACGAGGACGTGCTGGCCATCGCGGCGCTCGCCCGTCGGGTCATCGAGACCGGGCGGGCGGTGACCGGCAGGCACGACATCCGCTGCACAGTCTCGATCGGCGGCTTCGTGCCCAAGCCGCACACGCCATTCCAGTGGGCAGCTCAGTGCGCCGACGAGACGGTCGATGCGCGGCTGCGCGCGCTGGGTGCCGCCATCCGGGCGGACCGGCGGTACGGCAAGGCGATCGGCTTCCGCTACCACGATGGGAAGCCGTCGATCATCGAAGGGCTGCTGTCCCGTGGTGACCGCCGGGTCGCGAAGGTCATCAGGGCGGCCTGGGAGGATGGCGCCCGTTTCGATGGGTGGAGCGAGACGTTCTCGTTCGGGCGATGGGCCAGCTGCGCCGAGGTCGCGCTGGCCGGCGACGGGGTGGACCTGGACTGGTACACCACCAGGGAGCGCGACTATAACGAGATCTTGCCCTGGGATCACCTGGACGCGGGCCTCGACCGGGACTGGCTGTGGCAGGACTGGCAGGCGGCGATCGAGCCGGCGGGCGCGGCCGAGGTGGAGGACTGCCGCTGGACACCGTGCTTCGAGTGCGGTGCGTGCCCCTCGATGGGCACGGAGATTGAGGTGGGGCCGACCGGCCGGCGTTTGCTTCCCCTGACTGTTGCAGGGAACGGGGTCGCTTCGGCTGGTCGCAGCGCGACGTCCGCAGCCTCGGCGGGCCAGCCGTGACCGGCCGCCAGTCGCCGCGGCCGCAGGGGCCACCCCCGTTGCCAGCCGTTCAGCGACTGTTCGTCAGGTACTCTAAGCGTGGCAGGATGCGATTCGCGAGCCACAGGGATATCGCGCGTGCGGTGGAACGGGGAGTTCGGCGGGCTGGTTTGCCCGTTGCGCACTCCGCCGGGTTCTCACCGCACCCGAAGATCTCTTACTCGGGTGGCGCGCCGACCGGCGCAGCCAGCGAGGCCGAGTACCTGGAGATCTCCCTCACCGAGGGGCTGGACCCGGTAGTGGTGCAGGCCAGGCTTGACGCAGCCCTGCCGGACGGGATTGACGTGATCGAGGTCGGGGACGTGGCCGTGGTGCAGGCACCGCAGCTTGAGGCCTCGGATTGGCAGGTCGTGCTGCCGGGAGTGCCACCAGCGGTGGCGTCATCGGCAGCTGAGGCGTTTCTCGCCGCGGAGAACGCGGAGGTGGATCGCCTCACCAGTAACGGAGTTCGTCGGCTCGACACCCGGGCCGCGGTGGTTTCGCTGGAAGTGGGCCAGCGAGCCGTCGCCGATGGGGACCAGGATTGTGCGACACTTCGAATGGTTGTTCGGCACTTGACACCGGCCGTGCGACCCGAAGACATCCTGGTTGCGCTTCGCCGCCTGTCGGCCATGGAATCTTCGTCACCGCCTGTGGTGACGCGGCTTGCTCAGTTTCCGCTGGCAACCGACCAGCGCGACGCTGACGCCGCGGTCGGCCCCGACGGGGCCGGAATCACGGGTCCGGCGCTCCGGCCAGGCAGGCGAGGCGCCGAACAAGGACAAATAGTGGCAATGCGCCCGGACGCGGAGACCGCCGATGAGGCGAGCACCGCTCCGGCGAGCGCCTACGAACAGCTCCCGCGCGGCGCGGAGCGGCCCGATGAGGCCCGCTGCGCCCGGGAGCCCGACGAGAGAGATCGCCCGGATGCTCGAAATCGAGCGACAGAACAGAGAGCCAGTTGACGCGTCAGCTGGCAGCAATGGACCCGACGGCCCAGGTGGAGCAGCAGAAGCAGGAGCGGCGCAGGCTGGGTCGGCCGAGGTCGGCCAGGCTCAGGGCGGCGGCCTGCTGCGCCGTGCGCGCCGCGCGGTAACCAGGCCGGCCGGTCCGCCCGCGGCCGAGTCAGCGGCGCCGCCGGTGGAGCCGCAGGCAGGGCCGGTGAAGCGGGACGCGACGACCAAGCCGCAAAAAGTAACCGAGCCGCGCACTGGAGCCGCCACCGCGATCGGGCCGCGGAGCAGCGACCCGCTGGCCAGTAACCCTGCGCCCGCCAGTCCGGCGCCCGGCAGCGCGGCGCCTGCCGACCAGGCAGACGCCGATCAGCAAGCCGCCCCGGCCCGCCGGCGGTCGTCCCGGCGCCGCACCGCGAGCAGCACGGAGGCCTCGGGTGGCGACGACCGGGCGCAGGAGGCAGCTCCGGCTGAAGAAGCCAGTCAGGGCCCGTCCGCCGGGTCGGCCGGTGCGGCGGCCCCGGGTTCGTTCCAGCCGCCGCTGGTCATCTTCCAGGCACCGGACATGACGCCCGCACCAGCCGCGGCACGGCCGCAGCGCCAGCAGCAGCCCACCGAGCAGCCCAGCGAGCAGCCCAGCCAGGACGGCGGCGACGGGGCCGCCGAGGACGACGGCACCGCGGCCGGAGCCAGCCGTCGCCGGCGCCGGGGCGGCCGCGGTCGTGGCAAGAGCCGGGACGCAACGGCAGCCGCGGACGCCACGGAGGAGCCGCCGGCGGGCCCGGCTGACGAACAGAGCGCGGCCGCGGCGGATACGGCAGAGGAGACCGAGGGCGATGACGCGACCGAGGGCACCGGTACGCGCCGCCGGCGCCGTCGCCGCAGCTCGGGCGCAACCACCGAGAGCGCCGCTGCCTCAGCCGACGACCCGCCCAACACAGTCGTTCACGTCCGCCCCCCGAGAGAAAAGGCGGGCGACGTCGGTGATGTCCGTGCGGTCAAGGGGTCGACCCGGCTCGAGGCCAAGCGGCAGCGCCGCCGGGAGGGACGCGAGTCGGGGCGCCGCCGCCCGCCGATCATCACCGAATCGGAGTTCCTGGCCAGGCGAGAAGCCGTGGAGCGGTCCATGGTCGTGCGCCAGCGCGCCGACCGGACCCAGATCGCCGTGCTCGAGGACGGAGTGCTGGTCGAGCACTACGTGGACAAGGCCAGCCATCAGTCCTATGTCGGCAATGTCTACCTCGGCAAGGTGCAGAACGTGCTGCCCTCGATGGAGGCAGCATTCGTCGACATCGGCAAGGGCCGGAACGCTGTCCTGTACGCAGGCGAGGTCAACTTCGACGCGAGCGGCCTGGAGGGCGAGTCCAAGCGCATCGAGTCCGCGCTCAAGTCCGGCCAGTCGATCCTGGTTCAGGTCACGAAGGATCCGATCGGGCACAAGGGCGCCCGGCTGACCAGTCAGGTCAGCCTGCCCGGCCGATACCTGGTGTACGTGCCGGGCGCGAGCATGACCGGGATCAGCCGCAAGCTGCCCGACACTGAGCGGAACCGGCTCAAGCAGATCCTCAGGGAGGTCATGCCGGAGAACGCCGGGGTGATCGTGCGGACCGCGGCCGAGGGCGCGTCCGCGGAGGAGCTGTCCCGCGACGTCTCGAGGCTGTCCGCTCAGTGGGAGGCCATCGAGAAGAAGGCCAAGTCCGCCAGCGCACCTGACCTGCTGTACAGCGAGCCGGACCTGACGCTGCGGGTGGTCAGGGACATCTTCAACGAGGACTTCAGCAACCTGATCATCGCCGGCGACGGCGAATGGGACCTCGTCGATGAGTATGTCAGGTACGTCGCCCCGCACCTCGCCGAGCGGTTGCGGCGCTGGGAGGACTCCGGCGACGTGTTCGCCGCCTACCGGATCGACGAGCAGGTCGCCAAGGCGCTCGAGCGCAAGGTCTGGCTGCCCTCGGGCGGCTCGCTGGTCATTGACCACACCGAGGCCATGACCGTCATCGATGTGAACACGGGCAGGTTCACTGGCCAGGGCGGCAACCTCGAGCAGACCGTGACCAGGAACAACCTCGAAGCCGCCGAGGAGATCGTCCGCCAGCTGCGGCTGCGGGACGTCGGCGGCATCATTGTCATCGACTTCATCGACATGGTGCTGGAGAGCAATCGCGAGCTGGTGCTGCGCCGTCTGCTTGAGTGCCTGGCCAGGGACCGCACCAAGCATCAAGTGGCGGAGGTGACCTCGCTCGGGCTGGTCCAGATGACCCGCAAGCGCGTCGGCTCGGGCCTGCTTGAGGCGTTTTCTGTGCCGTGTGAGCAGTGCAACGGCAGGGGCGTCATCACCTCGCTGGAGCCGGTCGATCACTCGCACGGTCGTGACTCTGGCCGGGGTGGCGGGCAGCGGGCGCCGAAGCCTGCTCCGCCGCCGAAGCCGGCTAGTGATAGTCAGGTGCAGGCCAACGGGACCGGGCATGGGGAGGTTGGCGCACCCGCCGAGGTCGCGCCGGACGGCGCGGTGCCCGCCGCGGCCAATGGCCAGCAGCCGGCGGAATCGGCGAGCGCGGACGGGACTGAGGCGCCGGAAAAGAGCCGGGAACAGCCAGCCCGGGCGGCCCGGTCCGGCCGGTCGCGGTCCGGCCGCAGCCGACGGCCCGCGGCTGCCAAGGCCGAGGCCGGTAATGCCCGCGGCGGAGCGGCCGGCGGCGCCGAAGGCGGCGGCGAAGGCAGCGGCGGAGAAAGCGCCGGAGAAAGCGCCGGAGGCGGCACTGGCACGGACGTCGGCGCCTAACCGCTGCTGACGATCTCGGACGGCGGGCCGCGCCTCGCCGTCTGATACTCTTGACAGTCGGCGCATATGGCTCGGCCTGCTGCGCCATCGTAGGCAAGCCCGACCCAGCCGGTGGTGCCGAGTCGGGGGCAACCCCCGAATTCCGCGCCCGCTGCGGGCTGGCAGTAAGAGGAGAGACTCTCGGTGTACGCGATCGTGCGCTGCGGCGGCAGGCAGGAGAAGGCGTCGGTGGACGACGTGCTGACCGTCGACAAGCTGTCCGGTGATGTCGGCGCCAGTGTGATGCTGCCTGCCGTGCTCGTGGTGGACGACGGCAAGGTGATCAGCGACCCGGCCGAGCTGCGGTCATACCAGGTCACCGCCGAGATCGTGGGAGCCGCGGCCGGCCCCAAGATCAACATGATCCACTACAAGAACAAGACCGGTTACCGGCGGCGCCTCGGGCACCGGCAGAAGTACACGCAGGTGCGGGTGACCGGGATCGGCGCCGCGGCGACCGGCAGTCGTCGGGCGAAGAAGGGCTGACGCTAGCGATGGCACACAAGAAGGGCGCCTCGTCCAGCCGGAACGGGCGCGACTCGAACGCCCAGCGGCTCGGCGTGAAGCGGTTCGGCGGGCAGGTCGTCGGCGCCGGCGAGATCATCGTGCGTCAGCACGGGACCCACTTCCACCCGGGAGTCGGTGTCGGCCGGGGCGGCGACGACACCCTGTTCGCTCTCGTCGGGGGGCGGGTGCAGTTCGGCATGCGCCGCGGCCGCCGGGCCGTGAGCGTGCTCCCGGTGGAGCCCGCCGACGCCAGCTAGCGCTCACGGCTGACTGGGGGTTAAGCCGTGGCGGAGTTCGCCGACCAAGCAGAAGTGCGCGTTCGCGCTGGCCGTGGAGGCAACGGCTGCGCGTCCGTGCACCGGGAGAAGTACAAGCCACTGGGCGGCCCGAACGGGGGCAACGGTGGCCGCGGTGGTGACGTCATCATCCAAGTCGATCCGGGCGTCACGACGCTGCTCGACTTCCACCGCAGGCCGGCCCGGCACGCCGGTGACGGCAAGCAGGGATCGGGCTCGCACCGTAACGGCGCCGACGGGGCCGACCTCGTGCTCCGGGTGCCAGACGGGACAGTGATCAAGACCGCCGATGGCGACGAGCTCGCCGACCTGACCGGAGCCGGGATCCGGTACGTCGTGGCCGAGGGCGGCCGCGGCGGGCTGGGCAACGCCGCGCTGGCCTCGCTGAAGCGCAAGGCGCCCGGCTTTGCCCTGCGGGGCGAGCCGGGGACCGAGCTGGACCTGGTCCTCGAGCTGAAGACGGTTGCCGACGCCGGGCTGGTCGGGTTCCCGAACGCGGGGAAGTCCTCGCTGATCGCTGCCATGTCCGCGGCCCGGCCGAAGATCGCCGGTTATCCGTTCACGACGCTGACGCCAAATCTCGGCGTCGTGGAAGCCGGAGAAGTCCAGTTCGTGGTCGCCGACGTGCCCGGCCTCATCCCGGGCGCCAGCAGCGGCAAGGGCCTCGGCCTGGATTTCCTGCGGCACATCGAGCGCTGCCTCGTCCTCGTGCACGTGCTGGACTGCGCGACCGAGGAGCCTGGACGCGACCCGGTGAGCGACCTGGACGCGCTCGAAGCCGAGCTGACGGCCTACGAGGAGCTCACCGGTGCGGTCCTCGCGGACCGCCCCCGGATCGTTGTGCTGAACAAGATCGACGTGCCGGCTGCGCGGGAGCTAGCCGACCTGGTGCAACCCGAGCTAGAGGCGCGGGGCCTGCCGGTGCACCGGGTGTCGGCCGCGACCACAGAGGGGCTGCGCGAACTGGCGTTCACGATGGCGTCGGTGATCGCCGCGGTACGTCAGGCCACCCCGCCGCCCGAGCCGACAAGGCTCGTCCTGCGCCCCGAACCGGTGTCAGGGCCCGACTTCGAGCTGGTCGCGCTGGGCGACAACAGCTACCGGATCGTGGGGGACAAGCCGCGCCGCTGGATCCTGCAGACCGACTTCTCCAACGATGAGGCCGTGGGCTACTTGGCCGATCGCCTTGCCCGGCTCGGCATCGAGGATGCGCTGGCTGAGGCGGGCGCGGCACCAGGTGCCGAGGTGCTGATCGGCGAGGAGGACAACTCCGTTGTGTTCGACTGGGAGCCGGGCGTGGCCGCCGAGCAGGGAGCTCTCGGTCCGCGGGGTACCGACGCCCGGCTGAGTTAGCCCGCCCGGGAAATGCTCTGCTGGCTGGAAATAAAAGAAAGCGCTACAGACTTGTAGCGCTTGCGATGCCGGAAAACATCTGACATCGATAACTTGCATATGCAGAATAACACAAAGGAGCATGGTTGTCAAACGCGGAACTGGATCGCGAACAGGGCTACATTTCGCTCCTCTACACCCGGCTCGACGACCTCAGGGAGCGCGCCTCCGGCAGGATGGCGGTGGTGCTCAGGCAGGAGGCCGGCGGCACGCATCAGGCGCGGGTCGAGCGGGAAGCGCTGAGCGGCTTGTACCGCCAGCAGCTCGCGCAGCTCGACGCTGCGGAGAACGGGCTGTGCTTCGGTCGGCTCGAATTCACTGATGGGGAGTTCCGCTATATCGGCCGGCTGGGCATCCATTCCGATTCCGACGATTACGATCAGCTGCTCATGGACTGGCGAGCCGATGCGGCGCGCCCGTTCTATCTCGCGACCGCAGCGTCGCCGGGTGATGTAAAGGTCCGCAGGCATATCAAGACCAAAGGCCGGTCGGTGCTCAGTCTGGACGATGAGGTGCTCGACCTCGCTGTCGCCGACCCGTCCAGGCATGAGGGGCTCACGGGGGAATCGGCGCTGCTGGCAGCGCTGAACACGAGCCGGACCGGCACCATGTCCGACATTGTCGAGACCATCCAGGCCGAGCAGGACGCGATTATCAGGGCGCCCATGAGCGGGGCACTGGTCGTGCAGGGCGGTCCCGGGACGGGCAAGACGGCCGTTGCCCTGCACCGCGCCGCCTACCTGCTCTACACCTACCGGCGCCAGCTGTCTAAGCGCGGAGTCTTGGTGGTCGGGCCGAACGCCACGTTCCTGCGATACATCGGGCAGGTCCTGCCCTCGCTGGGCGAGACCAGCGTCCTGCTGTCCACGATTGGTGACCTGTTTCCCGGCGTCAGCGCGACAGGGACTGAGGCGGCCGAGGTGGCGGCCATCAAGGGGCGGTCAGCAATGGCGAGGGTCGTCGCGGCCGCGGTGCGGGATCGTCAGCGCGTGCCTGCCGAGCCGCTGGAGGTTCGCGTCGACGTCGCCAGGGTCCGGCTGGTGGCTACCAGCGGCAAGGAGGAGTCGCCGCGCGAGTTCGCGGCAGAGTCCGGCCGGCTCCTGCTCGCGCCCCGCACGATCGCGCGGGCGCAGGAGCGGGCACGCCGGTCGAGGCGGCCGCACAACCAGGCCAGGGCGGTGTTCGCGAGGGAGATCCTTAACGCCGTCACGAGGCAGCTCACGGGCCGGATCGGCACCGACGTGCGGACCGGTGCCCCGCTGATGGACTCAGACGACATGGCCGACCTGCGCCGGGAGCTGCGGACCGATCCGGCGGTTCGGTCCGCGGTCGCCGAGCTGTGGCCGATCCTCACACCGCAGCAGCTCATTGGCGACCTGCTGTCTGATCCGGCCCGGCTGACCGCGGCGGCACCGCGAATGGCGGCGGCGGATCGCGCGGCGCTGACGCGGGAGCCTGGCGCACCTTGGACGCTGGCCGATGTGCCGCTGCTGGACGAGGCCGCCGAACTGCTCGGCGACGACGACCGGGCGGTCCGCGCCGCCGCTGCCCGGCAGCGCCGCCGGGAGGAGGCGTACGCGCAGGGAGTGCTCGACATCATCGGCCGGGACTCTGAGTCCGACGAAGAGATCCTCATGGGCGCGGACATCGTGGACGCGAGCCGTCTCGCCGCCCGGTTCGAAGCCGGCCAGGATCTCACCGCGGCGGAGCGGGCGGCGGCCGACCGCACCTGGGCCTACGGGCACGTGATCGTGGACGAGGCGCAGGAGCTGTCGCCCATGGCCTGGCGAATGCTGATGCGCCGGTGCCCGGCCAGGTCGCTGACGATCGTCGGTGACGTCGCGCAGACCGGCGACCTGGCCGGGCTGGCATCCTGGCCCGATGCCCTGAACCCCTATCTGGCCGAGCGGTGGCGGCTCGCGCCGCTGACCGTGAACTACCGCACCCCGGCTGAGGTGATGGCGGTCGCTGCCGACGTTCTGGCGGCGATCGACGGTGCCGCCGAGCCGCCGCAGTCGGTCCGCGAGACCGGGCAGCTGCCGTGGCACCGGCGTGTCGCGCCCGGCGAGCTCTCAGCGGCGGTGGCGGAGGCCGCCCGCTGGCTGACCGAGCAGGCCGCCGACGGCAAGGTCGCGGTGATCGTGCCGGAGGAGCTGGCCGCCGAGCTGGGCTCGGCCGTCGGTGCCGCGCTGCCAGGCACGGCAATCGGTGCCGATCCGGACCTCACCAGCCCGGTTGTGGTGCTGACCGTCCGGCAGGCCAAGGGGCTCGAGTTCGACTGCGTGCTGATCGTGGAGCCTGCCATGCTGCTTGCTGCCTCGCCTCGCGGCCTGAACGACCTCTACGTCGCGCTCACCAGGGCGACGCAGCAGGTGGGGGTGGTCCATGCCGGCGAGCTGCCAGACGTGCTTGGTCGGCTCGCGCCAGCGGAAAGCCCGGCTGGCGTCGCCTGAAGCAGGCGGTCGAGCGTTCCTGACCGGCGGTCAGTTGCCGTCGCTGTCGTCGTCGTGGTCGGTACTGCCAGTGGTGAACCGGTTGAACAGCCGCGCGCCCGCATCGACCGCGCCCGAGGCAACCCCGCGCACGGCGCCGATCAGTGGGTCAGCGCTGCGATTCCACGAGTCCTGGTAGGACTTGGCCGCGGCGCGGAACTCGTCGCCGACGTGGGTATCAGCGTCGTCCGCGCGGCGCGCATAGTGGCCGGCCAGAATGTCGCGGTACTCCCCGTCCTGCGCCCAGCGGTCGAGCTCAGCAAACCGGACAACGGCGAACGGGTGGGTGGTGCCCTGCAGTTGCAGCAGCTTCAGCAGGCTCTCCCGGACGTCGGGCACCGCGTCGTATTCGCGCGCCTGCTTGTGGAACTCGTCGCTGGAGAGCTCGGCGAGACGGCGGCCGCCGGCCAGCTTCATCAGCGCCCGGCGGGCGGCGTCGACGTCCTGCGTGGCCAGCAGTCCGGCCCGGTCACAGGACAGCTCGGCCTTGCGGTGCCACTCTTCGAGTCCCCAGATCACGGCCTTCAGGCCGATCCACGCGAACGGCACAAGCGCCAGGCGGTTCGCGAGGTTGATCAGGTAGTACAGCATGGTGTTGTAGACCGTGTGCCCCGACAGCACGTGACCGAGCTCGTGCCCGATGACGAACCGGACCTCCTCGGGATCGTGCAGCTCGACTAGTCCGCTCGTGAGGACAAGGAACGGGCGGTCGATGCCGATCGCCATCGCCTGCGCTATCGGTGCCTGGCTGATGTAGAGCTCCGGCACGTTGGGCATGTCGAGGATGTAGCAGCTGTCCAGCATGGCGTGGTACAGGTCAGGGAACTGCTCCTGGGACGCACGCACGGAGCTGGCCAGGAACATCAGCCGCAGGGCCCGGTCGTTGAACAGGCCGGCGAGATTCTTGAGGATGGTGTCGAAGCCGGTGAGCTTGCGCAGCGCCACGAGCGCAGACCGGTCGGCGGGGTGCTCGTAGGCACGGGAGCTGATACCCGGCAGGCGGATCCGGGAGCGGTCGGGCAGAGTCGTCATACCTGACATCGTAGGCTCCCGGTCCTAGTCCTGTAGTGCTGCAGGCAGTCCGAACGGCGCGTAGAGCTCGCCTGCGTGGAAGCCGTCGATCCTGGCGATGCCGGTTTCTGTGATGGTCAGCACCTGCACATGCAGGAACCGGTACGCCTCGCTGTCCCGGCGCCGGTAGAGGCATACGGCCGGCTGGCCGTTCGCGCGCGTTTGCACGAAGCGGTACGAGCCGCCGCGGGCGAAGCCCGTAGTCAGGAATTCGCCGATCGCGTCGCGGCCCAGGAACCACTCAGGGAACGGCGGCATCTGCAGGAGTGCGTCCTCGCGCAGCGTCTGCTTGAGCGCCTCGGTGTCCATCGCTGTGAACGCCGCCGTGTAGCGGTCAAGCAAGTCCTGGGCCTCTTCATCTGATGGCTGCACCAGGCTGGCATCGTCCACCGACGGCGACGCCGCCGCGAGCTGGGCGCGTGCCCGCTGGAGTGCGCTGTTCACCGATGCGAGGGTCATTTCCAGCAGCGCAGCGACTTCCGTTGCCGGCATCGCCAGCACGTCGCGGAGGATGAGCACGGCCCGCTGGCGCGGCGGCAAGAGCTGCAATGCAGCGATGAACGCCAGCCGGATGCTCTCCCTGGCCTCCACGACAGCTGCGGGATCTGGAGAGGGAACCAGCGCGTCAGGAAACGGCTCGAGCCACGGGATCTCCAGGTGCTCCTCGATCTTCTCGATGTCCCGAACCTGCGACGGCTCGCTCAGGTCAACAGGCAGCACGCGGCGCTGGCGCCCCTGCAGGTACGACAGGCAGGCGTTGGTGGCGATCCGGTAGAGCCAGGTCCGGATTGACCCCCGTGATTCGTCGTACCGGCCGGCGAACCGCCAGGCGCGCAGCATCGTCTCCTGCACGAGATCCTCCGCGTCGTGCAGCGACCCCAGCATCCGGTAGCAATGCGCGAGCAGCTCTGCGCGGTAGGCAGCGCTGGCCTGGACAAGGTCCACGTCTCACATTATCGGCGCCCGCAGCGATGAGTTTCAGCCACGAATCCAGTACCTACCAGTGACGGCAATGAACTCACGGAAGGTCATCCACATGGACGCGCGGCAGCGCTGGACCCTCATCCTCACCTCGGTGGCCTCGCTGATGGTAGGACTCGACCTGACGGTCGTGACCACCGCTCTCAACACGATCAGGCTGGACCTCGGGGCGTCGATCGCCGAACTCGACTGGACGATCAACGCCTACACGCTCAGCATCGGCGTGTTCCTGCTGACAGCAGCGGCGGCCGGGGACCGGCTTGGCCGGCGCCGCGTGCTGGTTGCCGGCCTCGCCGTCTTCACGGCGTCATCGGCCGCCTGCGCCCTCGCGCCGTCGATCAGCGTGCTGATCGCGGCTCGCGCAGCCCAGGGCATCGGCACCGCCATGGTGCTGCCGCAGGCACTGGCCCTGCTGTCGGCGGCGTTCCCGCCGGAAACGCGCGGCCGGGCCATGGGCCTCTTCGCGGGGATCACGGGACTGGCGATCCTCGGCGGCCCTGTCATCGGCGGGGCGGTCGTCCAGGGCATGGCCTGGCAGTGGATCTTCTGGCTGAACGTGCCAGTAGGCATCGTGCTGATGTCACTCGTCGGGCGGCGGATGGCCGAAGCCCGCGGCCCTCGCACAGCGTTCGACGTGCCTGGTCTTGTCCTGTCCGGCGCCGGTCTGCTCGGCCTCGTGTGGGGATTGATCCGGGGCAACGCCGTCGGCTGGGGATCGCCGCAGGTCTACGGCCCGCTGGCCGCGGGGGTGGCGTTGATCGTGGCGTTCGCGGCCTGGGAACGCCGTGCGCGCTCGCCGATGCTGCCGATGAGTTTCTTCCGCAACGTGCCCTACGTCTCCGCCAACGCGGCAGGCTTCGCGATGACCGCGGCGATGATGGGCGGGGTGGTCTTCTTCGTGCAGTACCTGCAGGCTTCGCTGGGCGAGGGACCACTGGATGCCGGGGTCCGGCTGCTGCCGCTGACGGCGACGCTCTTCGTCGTCGCCCCGATCGCGGGTCGGCTCGTCGCTCGGGTGGGCGAGCGCCCGATCGTGGTGATGGGCTTGCTCGGGCAGACGGCGGGCCTGGTCTGGATAGCGCTCAGCACCGGAGCGTCCTACCCGGCGTTGATCCCCGGCATGGTGCTGACCGGCATCGGGGTGTCCGCAGCCATGCCAGCCGCGCAGAACGCCGCGATCGGAGCGGTGGGCCGGGAAGCGATCGGCACCGCGTCCGGCGTCTACAACGCCATGCGCCAGGTGGGTGGTGCCTTCGGGATCGCGATCGCCTCGGCGGTGTTCGCCGCTGCCGGGAGCTTTGCCTCTCCGATTTCGGTCAGCCACGGGGTTCGCGCGGCGCTCCTCGCTACGGCGGGCATCGCTGCCATCGGTGCGCTCGCAGGCGCTGGTCTGCAGGTCAGAAAGGCGGCCGGCCCGCCCGCCAGCGCGACCCGGCCAGCGGGCAACGGGGCAACCCCGGGACTCAGTCCCGTCCGCTGAAGATGCGGAGGAAAAAGAGGAACACGTTGAGAGCGTCCAGGAAGATCGACGCGGCGATGACGGGCGCTGAGGTCACGTCTTTCGACCGGCGGAGCCGCTGGAAATCGAACATGGTCAGGCCGGCGAAGATGACCAGGCCGATGATCGACCAGGCGAGATCGGCACCGGGGATGTGGATGAAGATGAGCACGATCGAGACGAGGATCAGCCCGAGCAGGGCGAAAAAGGAGACGCGGCCGACTATCGACAGATCGCGCCTGGTGGCGTAGCCGAACGAGCCACATCCGGCCATGAACAAGGCCGTCGCGCCGGCCGCCTGCCAGACGGCGCGCGGGCTGGTCGCGGTGTAGTAGGCCACCGCCGGACCCATGCCGAGACCGAAGAGCAGGCCCATCGCCAGCAGTAGCGCGATGCTGGCGCCAGAGGAGGCGCGCCGGGCGAAGTTGAGGCCGATGAGGCACGCGAAGCCGGCGATGAACCAGACGATGGACCAGCCACCGGACAGATTGCGGCCGGCGTAGCAGCCGAGAGCGAAGAAGCCGGCCGTGGCCGCGACGAGCCACATCACGTGGCCGAACAGGGTTCGCGTCTGGACCTGGGCTGGCCCGACATACGCTGGCGTGTAGTGCACTAGCTTCCCCCGTGCGCTCAGGTGCAATGTCGTTCCTGTCCATCATTACCCGTCGATCCGGCGAAGCAGACCGAGCCCCGCGCCTCTGCATGTCTCGTGATGGGGTGGGCACATTGTGATGCCCGAACTGGGAGGTTCCTGATGAAGCACGCTGGCGGTGGCCGGTGGACGGCCGCGGATGTGCCTGACCAGCATGGCCGGATAGCGATCATCACCGGCGGCACAGGCGGGCTTGGCCTGGAGACGGCCAGGGTACTGGCAGGCCACGGGACGATGGTGGTGCTCACAGGCCGGGACCCGGCAAAGCTGGAGAAGGCTGCCAGCCTGCTGAGCTCGGCGCAGCCTGGGGCCTCCGTGCAGACGGCCGAGGTTGACCTCGCGTCGCTGGAGTCGGTCCGCAAGGCCGCCGCCGAACTCGCGGGACGGTTTCCGAATATTGACCTCCTCATCAACAACGCGGGCCTGATGTTTCCGCCGTACGGCCTCACCAAGGACGGCTACGAGCTGCAGTTCGGCACCAACCACCTGGGCCATTTCGCGCTGACCGGGCTGTTGATGCGGCAGCTGCTCGCCACGCCTGGCTCGCGCGTGGTCACCGTGAGCAGCAACGCGCACCGGGGAGGCCGGATCAATTTCGGGGACCTCAACTCGGCCCGGCACTACCGGCGGATGGCTGCCTACGGCCAGTCCAAGCTGGCGAACCTGATGTTCACCTACGAGCTGCAGCGTCGCCTCGACGCGGCCGAGGCCCAGACGATCGCCGTGGCCGCGCACCCCGGCACGGCGCGGACCGATCTGACCCGGCACATGTCCACGCTGTCGAACGCGGCGATGGGACCGCGGTTCGCGCCGCTGACCTCCTGGTTCGTCCAGGACGCACGGACGGGCGCGCTGCCGATTCTGCGAGCCGCGACCGATCCGGCCGCGATCGGCGGCACCTACTACGGCCCGGACGGCTTCGCGCAGCTCACCGGGTACCCGGTCGTCGTCACCTCGACGACCAGGTCACACAACAGGCAGGCGCAGCGTCGGCTGTGGGTCGAGTCAGAGCAGCTCACGGGGATCACATATCCCGTCTAAGCGCGCCGCGGCTACGCTCACAGCATGGGTGAGGGCAAGCGACTCGGCGTGATGGGCGGCACGTTCGACCCGATCCATCACGGGCACCTGGTCGCAGCGAGCGAGGTGGGCCACATCCTCGACCTGGATGAAGTGATCTTCGTCCCGACCGGGCAGCCCTGGCAGAAGAACGGTCGGGAGGTCTCGCCCGCCGAGGACCGATACCTGATGACGGTCATCGCGACCGCATCGAACCCGCGGTTCTCGGTCAGCCGGGTCGACATCGACCGGCCGGGAGAGACGTACACCATCGACACGCTGCGCGACCTGCGAGCCCAGCGCGGGCCGGACGCTGAGCTCTTCTTCATCACCGGCGCCGACGCGCTCGCCAAGATGATCTCCTGGCGGGACACCGACGAGCTGTTCAGCCTTGCGCAGTTTGTCGGCTGCACGCGGCCAGGACACCGGCTGTCTGTCGCGCACCTGCCGGCGGAGCGAGTGAGCCTGATCGAGATCCCGGCGCTCTCCATCTCCTCCACCGAGTGCCGGGACCGGGTGCGGGCCGGCCAGCCGATCTGGTACCTAGTCCCGGACGGGATTGTCCAGTACATCTCGAAGCGGCGACTGTACCGCGACGCGTGCTAGGACCATCCGGCGGAAGCCCTCAGCGTGGCCGGCTGGGCACTGCCGCGGCCAGGGCAAATCCCCATCGTCGCCACCAGGCGGCATGTTCAGGTTCAGACTGGCCTTAGGCACGCACGGCCCGAGAGGCGAGAAGAGCAGGAACACACTCATGAGGATCGACTGGATCCCGCTGCGAAGGTTAATCCCTGGGACCCATGTCGCCGGCGAGACGTTCGAAGGACTCCCCGCCGACGTCTGGCAGGTTCACCTGCTGCAGCTGAAGACATCCTGGTCAGATCATGACCACGCGCTGATCCGAAAACTGGCAAGGCACTGGACGGGCCAACAGCGGCGAAGATATGAGCACACGTGGAACTGGGGACGCCCGGCGCGTTGGCGCTGACACCGGTGATCCGGGGCCGCAAGGAGCTGCGGGCGTCACTGGGCAAAGGCACTAGCTGAAGGCGGCAGCGGCTGCCTTTCTTCCCTCGGCCGCCAGCTCCATCCAGGCAGACGAACTCTCTTCGAGCAGCTGGCGACCGGCTCGGGCCAGGGCTCCGAGCGCCACGTTGTGGAACGCACCGCCGACGGAGATGCGGGCCACACCGGCACCGGCCAGCTCGGTCACGCTGGGGCCGCCCGGCACGAGCAGGACGTTGACCGGAAGGTCAACAGCGGATACGAGCGCGCTGATCTCGCCAAGGTCTGCCAGTCCGGGGGCGTATAGCACGTCGGCGCCTGCCTCCTGGAAGGCCTGGAGCCGCCGGACGGTGTCGGCCAGATCGGGGCGGCCACGGAGGTAGTTCTCGGCTCTGGCTGTGAGGACCAAGCCGGAACCGCGGGGGTGGTGGGCGGCCTCGGCGGCCGCGGCCACCCGCTCGGCGGCCTCGCGCATCGAGTAGAGCGGGGCGTCCTTGCGGGTGGTGAAGTCCTCGATGGAGCAGCCGGCCAGCCCGACGTCGACGGCCATGTGCACGGTCATCGCGACCTCGTCGGGACTGTCGGCGAAGCCATTCTCGAGGTCGGCCGACACGGGCACCTCCACTGCCGAGACGATGGCGGCGGCGTGGGCGATGGCTTCGTCCCGATCGACCCGGTAGTCCGGCCGCCCGAGCGTGGCGGCGTACCCGCCGCTCGTGGTCGCCAGGGCGGGGAAGCCAATGCTGGCGAGGATCTTGGCCGAGCCCTGGTCGGCAGGGTTCGGCATGATCAGCGGCGAACCCTTGATGTGCAGGTCCCGGAACTTCGCCCGCTTGTTGTCAGCAGCCATACAGGCAACGTAGGCCAGTGCATCGCCGCCAGTCCGGCGGGTTTCTGACCTCAACGTCGGGCGTGGCATCCTAGGCTCGGCTCGCGAAGTGTAGGGGGTCGGCGATGCGCCTGGATGCCGTCGGCAAGCGGTACGGCTTGCGGCAGCCGTGGATCGTCAGGCACGTGACGATCGACGTCGCCGCGGGAACGCTGATCAGGCTCGAGGGCCGGAACGGCAGCGGCAAGTCGACGCTACTGCGGATCGCAGCGGGTGCTCTCCTGCCGTCAGCCGGCCGGGTTACCGGGCGCCCGCATGCCGGCTACGTGCCCGAGCGGTTCCCGAGCGGCCTGACCTTTTCGGCCCGTGAGTACCTGCGGCATATGAGCCGCATCCACGGCCTCGCCGGGCCGGCTGGGCTCGCGGCTGTCGACGAATGGCTCGAACGGCTCGGTGCCACCGAGTACGCGGCCGCGCCGCTGCGGACGCTGTCCAAGGGCATGTGCCAGAAGGTCGCGATCGCCCAGGCGCTGCTGAGCAAGCCCGGCCTGCTCGTGCTGGATGAGGCGTGGACCGGGCTTGACCAGGCCGCCCGCGGGGAACTGGACGCGGCGGTCAGGGAACGGATCGCCGCGGGCGGTACGGTCATGTACGTCGACCACGACCCGGCCAGGCTGGCTTCCGACGTGGCCGAGCGATGGCAGCTCGACGCCGGCGAGGTCACCGTGCGCACCGGCGCCGCGACGCCTGCGGGCACAGTGCCCGTTGACCGGACCGTCATCGTGGAACTGGCAGGGGTCGAGCCGAGCTCGCTGCCCAGGCTCGAGTCGCTGCCCGGCGTTGTGTCGGTCGCCGGGGACAGGGCAGTCGGCGAGCATCAGGCAGTAACGGTAACGGTAGTGGGGCAGCACTGTGACGCCGTGCTGCGCGAGCTGCTGCGCTGGGACGGCGTCCACGTCCGGGCGGTGCGGCCGTGATCGCCCTGCTGCGCTACCAGTTCGGAGTGCTGTTCCGGTCGCATCGATGGATCCTCCCGATGATCGGCTACGCGCTGCTGCTCGCGGTCGGCGGTGCGGCGGGCGCGGCGGCTGCTACCGGACCTGTCAGGCAGTCGCTGACGAGCGGGCTCGACTGGAGTGCCGCCATCCTGGTGCCGGTAGTCGCCGTGCTGACCAGGTCGATGCTGACGGCTGAGCCTGGAGCGGCGCGGGCGTGCATTGCGACCGCCAGCAGTCCATCCAGGGCTCAGCTCGCCACGCTGATCACTGCCTTCGCAGCAGGAGCGGCGCTCGGCCTGGCGGGTGCGGGCTATGAGCTGCTGACCAGCAGCCACAAGGCGGGCTTGCTCGCCCCGCTCGTCACCGGCCTCGGCACCACGCTGATCTGCGCGCTGGTCGGATCTGCGGTCGGTACCCTGGTCAACCCGCCGCTGATCCAGCATCGTGCGGTGGCTCTGCTCTGCACCATCGCGGCCGTGATCTTGGCGTGGGTTGCCCGGATCTCGCCGGCGAACGCGGCGCTCCGCGGGAACGGCGCGCTGGTGCACTCATCGGCCTGGCCGACCGGACTGCCCCTGGCGGCGGCTCTCGTGGCGGTCGTGGCCGCCTGGACTGCGTCGTGCTGGCTCGCCGGGCGGCGCGGCGAGTAGGGGAAACGACCGCCTGCGACGCGTCGGCCGAGTGGCGAGGTGTCTGACGTTCCCGTTGTCCTAAATGGTTTAAAAACCGCAAAACACTCGACAGGGCTCGCGCGCGATGTCGGTGACTACGGTTACGCTTGTCGTAGGTGGCCGGAGAGACCGGCCGACCGGGGAGGATTGCCAGCAGTTGACTGCGACCAAGAGGGCCGTCGAGCTCGTGGAGATCGCGGCCGCAGCCGCGGCTGACAAGCTCGCTTCCGACATCATCGCCTACGACGTGAGCGAGCAGCTGGTCATCACCGACGCTTTCCTGCTCTGCTCGGCGGCTAACGACCGCCAGGTGCGGGCTGTCGTCGACGAAATCGAGGAAAAGCTGCGCAGGGTCGGCGCCAAGCCCGTCCGCCGGGAGGGTGAGCGGGAAGCCCGCTGGGTGCTGCTCGACTACATCGACATTGTGGTGCACGTCCAGCACACCGAGGAGCGGGTTTACTACTCGCTCGAGCGGCTGTGGAAGGACTGCCCCATGATCGAGCTGCCTGAGCCTGTGGGCGCGGTCAGCCGTAACGGCTCCGGCCCGGCCGATCGGGGTTAGCTTGGCGACGTCCGGGGGAGCCGGCGCGCCGAGCAGGTGGCATGGCGGCGCAGACGGTGACGTGCGGCTCGTGCTCTGGCGGCACGGCCAGACCACCTTCAACGTCGAGCGGCGATTCCAGGGGCAGACCGATATACCGCTGAACGAGGTAGGGCGGCGCCAGGCCGCTCGCGCCGCGCGCTATCTGGCCGCGCTCAAGCCCTCCGCGATCTATTCCTCAGACCTGAGCCGGGCGTCGGCCACCGCCGCGGCGCTCGCCCGGCTGACGGGCCTCACGGTCCAGCTCGACAAGGATCTGCGCGAGCGGGCCGGCGGGTCGTGGGAGGGGCTGAGCGAGTCGGAGATCCGGGAGCGGTACCCAGCCGAGGTAGGCACCTGGTCACCGCCGGACGGAGAGCCGGCCGCAGCGGTCGCTGATCGGGCCAGCACCGCGCTTTACCGGATCGCCGACAGCCTGCCTGGCGGGTCCCTCGCGGTGGTGGTCTCGCACGGTGCGGCCCTCGGCATGGCGACCGCACGGCTGCTGGGGATTCCGTGGGAGCCGCGGGTACTCGGGCCGTTCGGGAACTGCCAGTGGTCGGTGCTGTCGCGGCGGCGGGGCCGGTGGCGGCTGCTGGAACACAATGTCGGCATACTTCCGGAACCGGTCCCCGACGGCGGCGCCGACGACGAGAGCTAGCTGCGCTGCACGGCCGGTGGGTACCGGGACGGGGAAGCCAGTATGCTAGCTGAGTTCCACCGCGACGCAGGTTGTTGCAGCAAGGGGCTATGGCGCAGCTGGTAGCGCGTCTGCATGGCATGCAGAAGGTCAGGGGTTCGAATCCCCTTAGCTCCACTCGAAGTTCTGTTCGAGTGTCGCTACACATCGATCGGCGGGTTCGTAGCTATACTGTATTTATGCGCGATACCAGTTCGATTGGCAACAGTACAGAAGCGATGGTGCTGGCTGCGTTAGTGCGGGCCGGCTACAAGCCACTGATTCCTTTCGGGGGCGGCCACCCATACGACATTGCGCTCGACATGGGCGGCAAGCTTGCTCGCGTTCAGTGCAAGACGGGCAGGCTCCTGACGGAAAGTGCTGTGTTCTTTCCAACGGCAATCTGGTGTCGCAATATGAGCTACCGGTCCTACCAGGGCGACGTCGATCTTTTTGGCGTGTTCTGCCGGGCCACCGAACAGGTCTACCTTGTGCCAATCGAGGACGTCCCTGCCAAGGGAGCGTACCTGCGCATCGCGCCGACCAAGAATGGGCAGACGAAAGGCGTTCGGTGGGCAAAGGACTACGTCATCTGGCCGAGGCCGACCGAGGAGAACTCGACCAGGCCGCTAGCGAGCGTTACCGCGCTCGCGCCGTCCGCCCTCGCCGCTATGCCTGTCCCGGTGTGACCAGCCGGGTCTCGTACGCGTACACGACAGCCTGAACGCGGTCGCGCAGCTCCAGTTTGATCAGGATCCGGCTGACGTGCGTCTTGACGGTCTCCGCGCTGATCGTGAGCCGCTCGGCGATCTCGGTGTTGGACTGGCCCTCGGCCACCATGCGAAGGACCTCGCTCTCGCGCGGGGTCAGTCTCGGCAGCTTGTCTTGCCGAGGTGCCGGCCGCGGGCGGAACAGGGCCACATCGGCGATGAGCCGCCGGGTGATGGAAGGGGCGAGCAGCGCGTCGCCGGCCGCTACGATCCGCACGGCCGCGATGAGGTCGTCTGCGACGAGGTCCTTCAGCAGGAATCCGCTGGCGCCAGCGGCGAGCGCGTCGTACACGTACTCGTCGAGGTCGAAGGTGGTCATCATGATGACCCGGACGCGATCGGTGGCGGTGAGCTGGCGAGTGGCCTCGATGCCGTCCATCCCCGGCATCCGGATGTCCATCAGCACCACGTCGGGATGGGAGGCGTCGGCGGCGGCCAGCGCCGCCTC
>DASQIW010000089.1:0-14706 GCA_035631375.1 Streptosporangiaceae bacterium | reverse complement strand
GCGGTCAGCCGGCGCGCCTCAGCAGCGTCAGTGGCCGAAGACCGGGACGATCGAAGCCCGGGCGATGGTCGCGAACGTCAGGTTGAAGCCGGCGACGGCGGGCGACACGTCCGAGTCGACGGCCAGGTGATCGGTATTCAGCGCGTGGACAGTGAACACATAGCGGTGCGGCTCCCCAGGCGGCGGAGCCGCGCCGCCGAAATCCTTAGTGCCGTAGTCGTTGCGGACGGAAAACGCCCCGGCCGGTAGCTTCGAGCCATCGCCGCTGCCAGCGCCACGCGGCAGCTCGGTCACCGATGCCGGGATGTCGAGCACGAGCCAGTGCCAGAATCCCGAGCCCGTCGGGGCGTCCGGGTCATAGCAGGTCACCGCGAAACCGCTGGTCTCCGGCGGGAACCCGTGCCAGCGCAGGTGCGGGGAGATGTTCTGGCCGCTCATACCGAAGCTGTTGTAGACGTGGTCGTCGGTCATCTGCTCGCCGTTCGCAACGTCGTCGCTCTCGACCGTGAACGACGGCACCGGCGGCAGGAAATCGTGTGGCAGCGGTGCACGATCGGGCATTGCTTCCTCCCAATAGGAATGGCCAGCGTCGGCCAAGCCCACGCTAACGGACGGGCGAGCTGCCCGGCCTACTGAGCGCGCGGGCTAAACTGCGCCATGCCGGGGCGAAGGGTGTTCCCCAAGATTAGAGGGGAACGGGGTAGCGTCGGGCCGCTGCCGCCGCGATCTCGCGGTCGCCAGTGGCTGCGTTGGGCCGGGGCCGCTGCCGGCTTGCGGAAGGCCGTGGGGGAGCGTCTCACCAGGGTCACCACTCGCGGTGCCCTGGGCGGTCGGCATCAACGAGCCGGAGCCGCGGGAGGAGTCAGTCACCGGGTGACAGCGCCGCGCGGGGCTGGAGTCTGGGCGCGTCGGGCGGTGCTCGCCGCAGTCCTGATCGGCGCCGTGGTCATCCCCAACCGGGCCGTGAGCCAGCAGGCGCAGCAGTGCGAGGGTCCGCACTGCCGGGCGCACGGCTCGATTCTGTGGACAGCCGGACTGCCCGGTTCGTGGCTGGCCGAGGCGGGCGTGACCGGAACGGTGCCGACCCTCGGCGAGGCGTACGCGGCGTCCGGCGGCGGCCTGGCGGTACTCGGGGAAGGCCTGGAAGTGACCGCCTTCCGCCTCGCCACAGGGACCCGGATGTGGCAGACCGTGCTCACGGGCGTGCCGAACGGTTCGGCGATCGTCGGCGTGCGCGCGTTTGCCGGCGTTGTCGCTGTCGGCGTGCAGCCCGCAGGCCAGGCGGCGGCGCGGGACGAGGTCATGCTGTCAGCCGCTACCGGCCGCCAGATCAGGTCCTACCCGGCGGCAGCTTACGGGGGCGCCATCGCATCGGACGGTTCCAGCACGGTCATCGTCGGCACCACCGCCGTCACTGCGTACGCAGACTCCACCGGGCAGGTGCTGTGGAGTCGGGCCACGGGGCCACCGGGACAGACCTGGCGGGTGTCGGGCCAGTACGCGTATGTGGCGGAGGCGGGCAGGCCGTCTGGCGTGCAGCTGGTGCGACGGATCACCCTGAGCAGCGGTGCCGAGCAGGTGCTCAGGCCGTCGGCGCACGCTAACTACCCAGGGACCCTGAGTGCGGTGATCGACGGCGTGATGCTGTTCTCCCAGGGCGGGGGAGTGTATGCGTACGACAGCGAGACCGGCGGGCCGCTGTGGCAACTAGACTCCACGGTCCAGGAGCTGTCCGACGCACGATCAGGAACCGTCTACCTCGCGAGCGGGAACGCCCTGACCGGTGTCGACGTGCACACCAGGACCGTGCTGAGCCATGCGACGCTGTCGGTTGCCGGGAGCCTGTACTGGGTCTCGGGCGGCGTGGCCCTGGGCCTTGACCAGGACGCGCTCGGCGATGCGTGGGGGTACAACCTCGTCACTCACCACGTGCTGTGGACATCGGCCGCCCTGCCGTGGCCGCACTTCTTCATCGATCTGTCCGGCTTGGGCGGCAGCGCGAGCGCGTCGGGCGACATCGTGCTGTTGGCTACCTGCGCCCGCGTCGGCGCGGCGATCACGACTGCAGGTCCTTCCTGCGCTCGGCCAGAACTTGCCGCCGTACTGATCTAGTGACCGAACATGACCGGGCTCAGGCTGCCCGGCGGCCGGCACAGACTAGTTTTCGCGACATTCTTAGCCGCGGCCACGGCCCGCACGGGCAGGCAGCCCTTGTCAGGACCGGACCGCGCCGCGAGCACGATGGAGCCAATGGTCAGCGCGATCGCGAGGGGGTAGAGCAGGATGGCGCGCTGGCGGGGGCGGATCCGAAGCCGCAGCCGACGCCGGCGCCGGATGCGCAGATGAGAGCCAATCGCGGCAAAGATCACCCCGAGCAGGGCCAGCCGGGTCAGCAGTCCTGACCGCAGTTGCTCGAAACGCGGCATCGGCTCTTCCCTGGTGAGCCTGCCGAAGATCGCATAGAGCGCACCCAGTCGTGGGTCCGACCCCCGCAGGACGCGGTCGATGTGATCGAGCGCCCTCCGTTGACGTGCCGGCAGACCCATCGAGCACCTCCAGATGACGTTTTCGATGTCCCCAGGGGTCAACCTAACAGGCAGCCTGTGATCATCTTGTGACCGGGCTGATGCCAGCCGGTGATGTCCATCTGCCCCAGATGACATCTGTCATGCCTCAGTCGGGATCCCGAGCACAGGGCCGGCTGATCCGCCGGACCTAGCCTGAAGTCGATTGCTGCTCGTGTTGTCTATCGGCCGGGCCAACGGCTTCGCGCGCGAGCAGCGGACTGGGGAGTTATGTCCAGCCAGACCGTGCCTGACCTGGTGATCGGCCTGCTCGTTCTCGGCCTGCTCGTCTTCCGGCAGCTGCAGCCTCGGCCGGTCAGGGGGAGCCAGCGGCTGCTCCTGATCCTGCTCGTGGTCGGCCTTGTCGAGACGTCGTATTACCTGCAGCGGGCGCACGCAGGACCCGTCGCGATCGTCGCACTGGCAGGCAGTCTGGTACTCGCCGTCGTCTTCGGCGCGCTGCGGGCGTTGACCGTCCGGCTGTGGATGCAAGATGGTCAGCCCTGGGTCCGGGGCAACCTGCTGACGGCAGGGCTGTGGGTAGTGGCGCTAGCCGCCCACTTGGGCTACGACTACATGGTGGGACAGCACAAGGACATCGGCCAGATCGGCAACGCGACCGTGCTGCTGTACCTCGTCGCCACCCTGGGTGTGCAGCGACTGGTCGTGGCCTATCGTGCGCAGCGAATCAGCCCGGCGGGCCTGGGTACGCCGGTCACTGGCCGGTCGCTGTGGTAACAGCGGCCGCGAGCCTGCCAATTGACCGCGAAGGGACACCCACCCCGTTCCCTCCGCTTTGACCGGGATCAGGCAGCGCGGTGGGCCGGGGTCGCCTCGATGCCGACGACGGTAAGCCGCGGCCACTGAGGCCGGACGACACTCGCGGGCCGCTGGGAGTAGCCGCGAGGCTGGGCGACCGCCATTGCGCTGGTCAGCCGCCGGGCAACCCGGATCAGCAGCGACGGCGCGGCGTGCTTAGGGCGGTACCAGAAGTTCGAGTCGAGCGGTGCCGGGTGACCCAGCAGGCGCCGTCTAGCCACGTTTCCCCCAATGCTGTTGGCGCACATCGGTCCGTGGCGGCACGCCCGGTGCGGTTATCAGCTGCGCGCGCCACGCCCTTCCTCTGCTACCGATTGTTGTAACGCATCTTGCACTTTGCAAGCCGCTTCCGGCACTTTCAGATTCTTTCGGGCCGTGGGGGCACATGGTCGCCCACGTACCGCCTCTGGTCCCACGCGTCACGTGGCGTCGTAGGCGTCGTGCCACCGCCACCACTTGTAGGGCTCGGTCTGCGGGTAGCCGGCGGGCGAGTCCTCCCACTCCTCCTGCCGGCCGAGCGCGGTGATGTCCAGATAGCTCCAGGTGCCGCCCATGGGCTCGTCGCCCCGGTTGTTGACGAAATACGTGCGGAATACCCGGTCTCCGTCGCGGATGAAGGCGTTCGTACCGTGCCATTCGTCGACGCCGAAGTCGGCGTCGAATTCGTCGCTCAGGCTGTACCACGGCATCGTCCAGCCCATCCGGGCCTTCACGCGGGTGATGTCGGCCTGTGGCGCCCGGGAGACGAAGGCCAGCGTGGTGTCCCTGGCGTTCAGGTGGGCGAGGTGGGCGACCTGGTCGGCCACGAGGGAACAGCCGGGGCAGGCGTGCTCGGGCCAGCCGTAGACACCCGGCTCGAAGAATGCCCGGTAGACGATGAGCTGCCGGCGTCCCTCAAACAGGTCGACCAGGCTTGCCCGGCCGGCGGGCCCGTCGAACTCATACTGCTTTTCTACGGAAAGCCAGGGCATCCGCCGCCGCTCGGCGGCCAGCGCATCCCTGGCGCGGGTTAGTTCCTTTTCCTTGACGAGCAGCTGCTGGCGCGCTGCATCCCACTCCTGCGATGTCACGATCGGCGGAGTACTCATGCGCGGTGTCCTTTCTTGTGTTCAGCGGGTGTCGTGTGGACCATGCCCATCCCGGCCAAGGTGGTCCCCCAGTGCGTCGAGCGGGCTGCCCCAGTCGCATCGCCCCGGTCGGCCCGCATGCCGCCAGCAAGGCCGTTGCTGCTCCGGCATTTAGCAACCGAACGGTTGCTACGTTATGGCAACCGAACGGTTGCGTCAAGGCTCGGGCCGGCCCGCGGTGAGGCGTCGTGCTCTGGAGGGTGTGCGCACTCGCGCGCCACGGCAAAGATGGGCAGCGCTAGAGGTGGGACGGAAAACGGCTCAGAACCGGCCGAGGCTTGCTGTCGGTGCAACGCCGGCCCGGCGGAGCTGCCGCACACCGCGGAAAGTGAGGGTCAGCGGGGGCATGGTCGTGATGGTCCACGCCATGGCGTCCTCCTCGGTCATGGCGAATACCGGTCGCTCGGCCTCCGCGGCGAGGCGCGATGATGTCGCCGCGATCGTCTGTACCGAGGCGCCGAGTGCACCCACGATGCAGGCGATCGACGTCCAGACTCTGCCTGCGCCACCGAGATAGAGCGCCGCTAGGGCAAGCGTGCCGCCCAGGGCTACGGCCACCAACAGCAAGCCGAGCCAGTAGTGCCGGATGATGCCGCGGACGATCGCTCCCGTGCGCCGCAACGCCGCCTCGCCCGCGGCGACGTAACCCTCCGGGGTCAGCAGTCCCGAGGTTGCCAGCTCGCCGGTCAGCAGCATGAGCCAGACGTCTCCTTGTCGCAGCAGATACGTGCGCATGTTCTCGGCGATCTGCGCCTGCCTGTCGGGCCCGGGTTGAAGCGGCAGGATGGGCAGTCTGAGCGACCGCTGGCTGGCTCCGCTCGTGCCGACGGTCACCTCGGCAAGATCGCTCCACCGGCCGAGAGACGCGGCTACCACGGCGGCGCTCCGTCGCGGGAACTCAGGTGACAGTGTTGCCAGCCATTCCTGGAGTTTCGCGATGCGGCCACGCTCAAGCTGGGCACCAAGCCTGTCGGCGCCGCCGGGCGGGTTGGCGGTGTCACGGAGCGATCGGCCCACCTCGTACGCGAGCTGCCACTCGGGCCGCGCGGCGGTGAGCGATGTCAGGATGTCGAGGTTCAGCGACTCCAGCCGGGACCGTCGCGCTTGCTGTTCCTGATCACCCTCTCCGGCAGGGACCTCGGAGAGCGTGGCGGCCAGGTCGGCGGCGGCAACGTCGGGCAGCAGGCGGGTGAGCAGGTGCCGCAGGCGAGCCTTCTCGACCCTCCTTCGCTCCGCCGGTGGCAGCTCGTTGACGGTCGGCAGCGTGGCCCGCGCCCCGGCAGTGCTGGCGATCCCGCCGTAGAGCACGGCCATGGTCCATCCGGCGTACAGGGCAAGCTGCACATGCCTGAGGTGCTGGCCATGATGAGCATCCGGCCAGAGCAGGATCTCCTCGGCGGCGATGACGACAACTTCGGTCTCGGTGACGAGCTCAGCTGAGGTCGGTTCCCCCTCGTCGGCGAGAGTCATTTCGTCGTACTCCGACTCACCAAGCGGCGCGGCCTGCAGGCCATTTCCATCCGTCATCCGGGCCTCCCCCTTTTCAGCCATCCTCGCGCATATCAGGAGCCAGAAGGAATACGACTGACGGCACCGGCTCGTGCTATTGCCCGTGCCATTGCCTGGCTGGAGCCGGCAGCGACGGCGGCGTCAGGAAGTGCGGCGGATTGTCGAAGTCCAGGGCGTCAAGCGGATCTGTCGCCGCGGCGTCCCGTCTTGTCAGCGGCGGCAGGTTCCACTTCCGCTCGATGAGCTTGAGTATCGACGTGTGGTCGTAGACGGTGCTCGTCACGTATCCCGGCCGGGCGTAAGGCGAAACAATGACCGCCGGGACCCTGAAGCCCAGCCGGTCATATGTGGTCGGCCCGGCATCAGCGAGCTGGAGTTTCTTGGCGTATGCCGTGAACGACAGGAGCAGCCGCAGGAAGAGGTTGCGTTCCAGGATGCTGTGCCCGGGAATGTCGTCCGGCTCGACGGCAGCGGGCGGATCGACGTGATCGAAGTAGCCGCCATGCTCGTCGTACAGCCAGATCAGCAGAGTCGTTGGCCAGCCCCGGCCGGTCATGACCGCGTTGATCACCTTGGCCGCGAAGCCCTCACCGAGCTGGATGTCCTGCGGGTTCTCTTCGGAGCAGGTGCCGAAATCCGGATCGACGATGCTGACCGCCGGCAGTTTGCCCGCCCTGGCCGCCTGCCAGAACTGGGTGATCGGACGCAGGTGGTTGATCGACCGCAGCAAGCCAAGCGGGTACAAGCCCGCGGTCGTCTGCAGCTTGCTCTCCAGTGACGGGACGAGCTGCGGGAAGATCGCCGCGGCGAGCGTCCCGAGTACGCGGAGGAAGTTCACGGGTGTGGCACGCGAGAGCAGTCTCCAGTTGACCCGGACGGGAGATACGTGGTGGTAGTTGACCCAGCTGATGCCGTGCGCGGAGAGCAGGTCAAAGATGGTGCCGGAGGCGGGATAGTCGGCCATGCCGAACGGCAGGTCATCGATGAGCCCGTGTGCGGTCCCGGAGATCAGGAAGCGCCTGTTCGGGAACGTTGGGCCCAGGCAGGAAGAGAACCACCGGGTCGCCAGCGGGAACGTTTTCGCTAGTCCGTAGTAGAACGGCAGGTCTTTCTCGTCCCAGTAGGTCATGGCCACGGACGCGTCGAGGCCCGGCAGAGTTTGCTCGATGCTCCGGACGAAGCCATCGCACTTGCCTTCATCCCACTGGATGTGGCAGGCATTCCAGGTCTGTATCGGAACGCCGGCCTTCTGCCGGGTGCCGGCAAAATGCCGGACCCGGATTGCCGTGCCGTCGGCGGCCAGGTTTGTCGACGACGGCACGCCCTCCGCATCACGCGGCAGCCCGTCGCCACGGTCGTCGAGCATCCCAAAGTAGTTGTCATAGGAATGGTTTTCCATCATCAGGATCACGACGTGCTCGATCTGCGGAAGCTGGTCAGCGCCCATTGCAGCAGCGGGCTCCGGTCGCGGTCCGGTGCCTGCACCGCGCTGCGCCAGTCTGCGCTTGGCCGCCGCCGTTTCCAGTCGGTTCAGCATGCGGTCAGCCTGTCATAAATAAGGGGCCCCAGCTGTCACCGAAAGGCGGCGTCATAGCCATGTTTTCGACCCAGCCACCGAACGCCCGTCTATCGCTCATGGAGGCCCGATGCGAGTCTCGTTAGGCTAGCCAGCATGGCCGATCACTATCGCGCACCGGGCTGGTTCACGCGCAATGTCTTCAACAAGCTGGTGGCGTTCCTGACCCGGCAGGGCTTCAGCGTGCTTGGCTCGCGGATCCTTGCGGTGAAGGGACGGACCAGTGGCCAATGGCGCACCACCCCGGTCAACCTGCTCACCTACGATGGCCGCCGGTTCCTCGTCGCGCCCCGCGGCGCGACTCAGTGGGTACGCAATCTGCGTGCCGTCGGCACCGGCGAACTGCGGCTGGGCAGGGGCGCTGAGCCCTTTCGCGGCCGGGAGCTGACGGACGATGAGAAGGTGCCGATCCTGCGCGCCTACCTGAAGAGGTGGAAGGCAGAGGTCGGGATCTTCTTCGATGGCACCGGGCCAGACTCGAGCGATGAGGAGCTGTTGGCCATCGCACCGAAGCATCCGGCATTCGAGGTACTTCGGGTAAAATAAGCATCCGCTGCTATCGTCCACGCCCGCTCTGGCTGATCACACCGCTGGTAGTGCCGGGATAACTGGTCCATCGGCTGGGCCTAAAGTTCTTGCTCGTCGCCTCACGTTCGGCATGCCTGCAGCGTCTGCAGTGTGGAAGGGAGCCGGCGTTGGCTGCAGAGGTGACCGGTTGGTGCCCGATCGCGGCTGAGGAAACGTCTGCGGGAGCGCAGCGATGAAGCAGCCGTTCGAGAAGGTCGTGGCGCGGTACGGCGGGACGGTGCTGCGCGTGTGCCGGGTGCTTCTCGGCGTCCACGACGCTGAGGACGCATGGTCCGAGACCTTCATTTCGGCGATGCGCGCCTACCCTGAACTGCCCGACAACGCCAATGCTGAGGCTTGGCTCGTGACGATTGCGCATCGCAAGGCAATCGACGTACTGCGGGCGCGCCAACGCCAGCCCGCGCCAGTCGGGGAAGTCCCCGAGGAGGCTAGCCAGCTCGGGGTGCCGGGGGCCGAGGACGACGGTGACCTGTGGCAGTCAGTCAGGGCGCTGCCAGAGAAGCAGCGTCAGGCGGTTGCCTATCACTACGTCGCGGGGCTGGCGTACGCCGAGATCGCCGAGATTCTTGGCGGCTCTGCCGACGCGGCACGCAGAGCTGCGGCCGACGGAATCAGAAACCTGCGGAAGAACTACTCGGGCGCGGCTGCGGAAGGAGCACCATCGTGAGGATCTCAACCGATCTCTTCGCGTCCCCTGCGGATAGTGACGTGCTGTCCAGGCTCAGGTACGGGCTGGGGCTGGCGGCCGAAGAGCAGGGCCTGCTGGATATCGCCTACACCACTGTCGACTCGCCCGTGGGTACGCTCCTGCTGGCAGCGACTCCGGTGGGGCTGCTGCGCGTGGCTTATGACAGTGAGGACCACGACCTCGTGCTGGACTCGCTGTCCCACAAGGTCAGCCCGCGACTGCTGCGAGCGCCCAATCGGCTCGACGCCGCGGTCCGCGAGCTGGACGAGTACTTCGGCGGGCGGCGCCGCGCCTTCGATCTCCCGTTGGATCTGTCGCTGTCGAGCGGGTTCCGGCAGCTTGTGCAGCGGCTCCTGCCCGACATCGGTTACGGACAGACGCGCACGTATCGGCAGGTCGCCGAGCTCGCCGGGAACCCTAAGGCAGTCAGGGCAGTCGGCACGGCCTGTGCCACCAACCCGCTGCCAGTGGTCGTGCCCTGTCATCGCGTGCTGCGGGCGGACGGAACCATCGGCGGCTACGTCGGCGGCCCCGACGCTAAGGCTGCCCTGCTCAGGCTGGAGGCAGCCGCATGACAGCAGCACGCGACATCGAGGACACGCGCGGCACGTATCCCTGGCAGCAGCGGGTAGATTCCGGCGACTGGAGCGCTATCACCGCTGAGGTGAATGAGTACGGCGGAGCGGTCTTGCCCCGGCTGCTCACGCCCGGCGAGGCGGAGCGGATCCGCAGACTCTACGTCGACGACAGGCACTTCCGCGCCACCATCAATATGGGCCGGCACCGCTTCGGGGAAGGTGAGTACCGGTACTTCAAGACCCCGTACCCTGAGCCGGTCGAGCGGCTCAAGCAGGCGTTGTACCCCCGGCTGCTGCCAATCGCGCGCGACTGGTGGGCAAAGCTAGGCCGCCCCGCCCCGTGGCCCGACACGCTAGATGAGTGGCTGAGGATGTGCCACGGCGCCGGACAGGTCAAGCCGACCGCGATCCTGCTCCGCTACCAGGCGGGGGACTGGAATGCACTGCACCGGGACCTTTATGGCGACCTCGTTTTCCCGCTCCAGGTCGTCATCAACCTGAACGAGCCAGAAGCAGATCACACCGGCGGGGAGTTCCTTCTCATGGAGCAGCGCCCGCGCGCTCAGTCGCGCGGCACCGCCACGTTGCTGCCGTATTGCCACGGCTACCTGTTCACGACTCGTGACCGACCAGTCCGCTCCGCGCGGGGCTGGTCAGCGGCCCCGGTTCGGCATGGGGTATCCGTGATCCGGTCTGGTCAGCGGCACACCCTCGGCCTCGTGTTCCACGACGCGCAATGAGTTACGTCCTGCTGGACTCGGAGGGCCGGCCGTACATTTCAGCGGTCAAAGGACGATGGGGCGGTCACCGGCGCACGCGCATCTACGGCCAGCTCGACTGCAGATCCGCGCTCTCGGCGATCGCTCGCGGCGGATACGCGCAGCACCGGGTTTTCTTCGCCGATGAGGCGATTGCTATCGCAGCGGGCTACCGGCCCTGCGGCATCTGCTGCAAGACGCGCTACCAGGCTTGGAAGATCGCACAGACGCACGCTCCGTAGCAACGCTCCGCGGCGCAGCCAGGGCTCCGCCGCGGAGCGTTTCTGATGGAGGCGGTGACCTACCAAAGGCCTGCCGTCGCATGTGCCAGCTGGCGGGCCGCCGCATGTTCAATCTCGAGCAGGGCCCGCTTGCGGTCCAGGCCTCCCGCGTAGCCAGTGAGCTTTCCATTGCTCCCGACCACCCGGTGGCAGGGGATCAGGATGCACAGCGGATTGCGGCCCACGGCTGCCCCCACGTCTCGCGGGTCGGTCCCGGCTCCCAGCTCGCGCGCTATCTCGCCGTAGCTGGTCGTCTGCCCGTAGGGCACGGTGCAGATCAGCTTCCACACCTGCACGTCGAAGTCGCTTCCCTTGGCAGTCATGGGCAGCTCGAAAACGCTGCGCCGGCCGTCAAGATAGTCGTGCAGCTGGCGCGCAGCCTCGTCGAATCCCTGATCGGTGCGGGGCCCGAAGGCCGTGCGGTCGGGCCTGGGCCAGTGCCGTGGAAAGTACAGCCCGGTCAAGGCCCCATTCTCGCTAACCAGGGTCAGTTCCCCGAGGCGCGTGGTGACCACAGTGTGCGCGGCACCCGAAGGTATACCTGCCATCACTGTCATGCTCCGTTTCCCTCCTACTGCCAGTTCTGCGCTCAATCACTGAGCCTCAGGTGGAAGACGCGCGGCGAGGACGGCGCGTGAGTCCAGGCGGCCGACGAGTCTTTGTCCCGATCCGGCCGATGCGACATCGGTCGCAGGCACCGCCGGCCGGGTTTAGCCTTCTCCAGCAGGGATCGCGAAGATTAACCGCGAATTGGCCAGGTCGTAGGTCGTCGTGAAGTTACGGAGGAACTTGTCGCCTACCAGGCCGTCATAGATGATCTTCTGAAGCATCACCTCGGGGTCGGTCATGCGGATCGAAGGCGCGCCGCTCACGTGGACGTCGCCGCGAAGCGCGGCGAAGTAGCGTACGAACTCGTGCCCCGTCTCATCGGTTGCCCTCACCTGGCGGACTCCCTGCCCGTTGAGGTCGATCCCAGCGTCGTCAGCGAGCCACTCATTGAGGATGAGCACATCACTGCCCGTATCAACCTCGAGGCTGATCTGTTTGCCATTCGGCAGATCCATGCTCAGCATCAGGTCAGTCGAGCATCCGTCATAGCCAACGTGGACGCTCACTGATATTCCGGCTACGGCTCGCCGAGCCAGAGATTCGCCGTCTTCCAGAATCACATGACCAGTCGAGTACTCAACGGTCACTGGCGTTGTCCGGAAGGAGCTCAGCGAAACGAAACCTTCGATGTCGGCGAGACCAGCCATGGCGTGCAGGTCGAAGATGCCAACCGGCACGTCCCGCATCACCCTGGCTCCGATTTGAAGCGAATGCACCGATCCCAACTGGGTGGTCACGGCCTGGCCAGACATGCGCCTGCCCGTGAATGTAGAACCGTCGGGAGAGCAGCCGACTTTGGCAGCGAGGCCTTCAGAGATGAGATTGATCCCGATTCCAGTGTCGAAAATTAACCGCGTCTCGACACCGTTAACTCTGGCGGGAACCGTCAGGACATGGGCGATGTAGTCAAACGGCACAACCGATGCCACCACGTGATGCTATCGGAGGCAGTCAGCGGGCATCGAGGTAGGCGAGAACGGCGAGAACTCGGTGATGACCGTTGGTCGAATCGGGCAGGCGCAGCTTGGTGAACACGCTGTGCACTTGGCAGCAGACGTCTTCCTCGGCCATGCCGAGCAGATGGGCGATGTCGGCGTCGGATCTCCCCTGCGCTAGCAGCGCCAGCACCTGGTGCTCAGCTGTGCTCAACAGCGTGACGGGATCTTCACCGTGATAGGCCGCCACAAGTTCGCGCACCAGCGACGGATCGATAACGGAGCCACCGAGGCTGATCTGCTCCAGCGCGTCGACGAGTTGGCCGGCCTCCGTGATCTGGCTCTTGAGGAGATAGCCGATGCGATCCCCGCTGAGGAGCAGTTCCAGGGCGTGATCAACCTCGACGAAGGCCGAGAGGACCAAAATGCCGACCGAGGGAAACTTCTGGCGGATCCCCTGAGCGGCCTCTAGTCCTTCGGTAGTCCAGGTTGGCGGCATCCGGTTGTCGATGATGACCAAGTCAGGAGTCAGCTCTCGGACCAGGTCCATGAGCTCGCTGGCGTTCCCGGTTTGCCCTACTACGTCAAACCCGGAGCGGGCTAGCAGGTGCGCGAGGCCGCGGCGGAGGAGTGTGTCGTCGTCAGCAACGATCACCCGGCCATGCGGGGTCGCGTACTCGCGCTCTGGCCCTGAGCTGAGCGATCGCGATCCCCTCATCGCTACATCCCCGCTTTTCAGTCCGAGACCTCACTGACGGTTTCGGCATCCCTAATGGCCTAGACCGGCGGTATCGGCGCTACCCGCACCCCGCATCGACGGTATCAGCGCCGTCCGCCCCCTGCATCGACGCTATCAGCGCTCTGGAGTAACTGGCCGCGGGCGACCACCAGCGGAATGCAGGCCGTCGAGAGGCCCCTGACCGTTGCACCCGGTGACACAACGTAATGTCGGAGCTAACACTTCGTCTCCGGCTCGCAAATGTGGGGGGCATGCCGTGGTTTCGACGAGTGCCGAATATGTGACGAATACTGACAACACACCGCCGGTAGGTGACGGGTGGGTCCGGGCGTCGGACCTACGCCCCCTGCTCAGCGCGATGCTGAGCATCCGCGACGGTGATCTGAGAGTCCGCCTGCCCGCTGAGGACGGCGGCATTGTCGGTGAGCTCACCACAGCGATCAGACAGACCGCGGACCGCCACCGACATTTCGCGGATGAGCTGAACAAGGTATGCCGGGAGGTAGTCCGGCAAGGCCGCCTCGACGCGCGGCTGTCGGCCGGGCCTGGCCAGGGGGCGTGGACTTCCAGCGCGGAGGCGGCGAACACGCTCATTGATGCCCTGGTGGTGCCGACCGCCAACGCTACGCGGGTGCTGGAGGCAGTAGCCGATGGTGACCTCACCCAGCGGATGGACCTGGAGGACGGAAGCCGGCCGCTGCGCGGAGATCTGCGTCGGCTCGCCCGACGGATCAACCAGATGGTCGACCAGCTGTCGCTGTTTACCAGCGAGGTGACGCGGCTCGCCCGCGAGGTCGGTACCGACGGACGGCTGGGCAGGCGGGCCAAGGTCCAGGGCCTGTCGGGCATCTGGCGGGACGTCACGGAGGCGGTCAACACGATGGCTGACCGACTCACGGCTCAGGTACGGGACATCTCAGTGGTGACCAAGGCGGTCGCTAGCGGTGACCTGACCCAGTCGGTCACCGTTGAGGCCACCGGCGAACTCCTGGAGCTCAAATCGACTGTCAATACGATGGTGGATCAGCTGTCGGCGTTCGCCGGCGAGGTCACCAGGGTCGCCCGCGAGGTCGGCACGGAGGGCCGCCTGGGCGGACGGGCGCAGGTGCGCGGTGTGTCGGGCGTCTGGCGGGACCTGACCGACAACGTCAACTTCATGGCGGACAACCTCACCTCGCAGGTGCGGAACATCGCCCAGGTGACCACCTCGGTGGCCAACGGCGACCTGTCAAAGAAGATCACTGTCGACGCTCAGGGCGAGATCCTCGAGCTGAAGAGCACCATCAACACGATGGTGGATCAGCTGTCGGCGTTCGCGGGCGAGGTGACGCGGGTCGCCCGCGAGGTCGGCACGGACGGGAATCTGGGCGGCCAGGCGCAGGTGCGCGGTGTGTCGGGCGTCTGGCGGGATCTGACCGACAACGTGAACTTCATGGCCTCCAACCTCACATCGCAGGTGCGCAACATCGCCCAGGTCTCGAGCGCTGTCGCGCAGGGCGACCTGGGCAAGAAGATCGACGTGGATGCGCGCGGCGAGATCCTCGAGCTGAAGAGCACCATCAACACGATGGTGGATCAGCTGTCAGCGTTCGCCGGCGAGGTCACCAGGGTCGCCCGCGAGGTCGGCACCGAAGGGAACCTGGGCGGCCAGGCGCAGGTGCGCGGTGTGTCGGGCGTCTGGCGGGACCTGACCGACAACGTCAACTTCATGGCCTCCAACCTCACCTCGCAGGTGCGCAACATCGCTCAGGTCGCGACGGCAGTCGCGCAGGGCGACTTGTCGAAGAAGATCGATGTCGACGCGCGCGGCGAGATCCTGGAGCTGAAGAGCACCCTGAACACGATGGTGGATCAGCTGTCAGCGTTCGCCGGCGAGGTCACCAGGGTCGCCCGCGAGGTCGGCACCGACGGGAATCTGGGCGGCCAGGCGCAGGT
>DASQIW010000088.1:0-25428 GCA_035631375.1 Streptosporangiaceae bacterium | reverse complement strand
GCCCTCGGGCAGCAGCGGGCGCATCGACTCGATGAGGAACGTGTGCAGGTCACCCGGCGCTTCCCGGCCCATCTTGGCCAGCAGATCCAGTTGCGCGATGTACTGACGCCGTAGGATCTCGTACGTCCATTCCTCCGGGATGTCCAGCGCGCGCAGCGTCACGGCCAGTTCGTGCGTCGTGGGCGGCGCGAAGAAATAGGACGGGGAACGCTGCAGCATCGTGACGTGCTCGGCGTCCCCGGCGATCGCGGGGATCAGCGTCGCAGCCGTGGCGCCGGACCCGATGACGACGACGCGCTTGCCGGCGAGGTCGAGGTCGCCGGGCCATCGCTGGGGATGCAGGATGAGACCCTGGAAGCGGTCCATGCCTGGCCAGCGAGGCTGGTACGGCTTCGCGTGGTTGTAGTAGCCCTGGCACATCCACAGGAAGCCGGTCGTGAACCGCAGCTGCTGTCCGGTGTCGCCGCGGGTGACCTCGACGGTCCACCGGCGCTCCTCGGTGGACCAGCTGGCCGCGGTGACGGTGTGCCGGTAGCGGATGTACTGGCCGAGGTCACACTCGTCAATGACCTCATCGAGGTAGGCCAGGATCTCCTCGCCCGCGGCGATCGACGGGCCGCGCCACGGCTTGAACCGGTATCCATACGTGAACAGGTCGCTGTCGGACCGCACACCCGGATACCGATGGGTCCACCACGTGCCGCCCCGGTTGTCCTGGCCGTCGAGGATGACGAACGTCCGGTCGGGCAGCTGATCCCGCAGGTAATGCGCCGCGCCGATGCCCGAGACGCCAGCGCCGACGACCAGGACGTCGAAGTGCCCGGCCTCCTGGATCTGCTCGGTGCCCTGAGCGGGAGCTGAGGTCGGTGCCGTCGTCGTCATGGCTCACCTCTCCAGGCGTGTGCGCAGCTGCCAGCAAGTCTAGTTCGCGTGCTTTATCCGGGCACTAGGGCCGATCCCGCTATCCGAATCGGGTTCGGGGCGCCTGACCCGCGGCGGCCGGGGATTAAGCTGGCGCGCCATGCGGATCCTCATCGCCGGCGCGAGCGGCGTGATCGGCGTCCGGCTCGTGCCGCTGCTCGTCGCTGCCGGGCATGAGGTCGCCGGCCTGACACGGTCACCAGGGAAGTCCGGGATGCTGCGCGACCTCGGAGCGCAGCCGGTCGTCTGCGATGTCTATGACGCGGACGCGCTCACCGAGGCCGCCACGGGATTCGCTCCGGACGTTGTCATCCATCAGCTGACCGACCTCCCCGACGCCGCGGCGGACCTCGCGGGGGTGAGCGACCAGAGCGACCGGATGCGCAGCGAGGGTACCCGCAATCTGATCGCCGCTGCGGCCGCGGCCGGCGCTCGGCGACTTCTCGCGCAGAGTATCTCCTGGGAGCACCGGACCGAGGCTGGCCGGATGGTTACCGCGGCCCATGAGCGCGCGGTGCTGCACGCAGGCGGGGTGGTGATCCGGTACGGGCAGTTCTGGGGGCCGGGGACCTACCATGAGGCGACGCCGCCGGATCCGCCGCGTATCCATGTCGACGAGGCAGCCCGTCAGACGCTGCCAGCGCTTGACGCACCGCCAGGCCTGACGCTCGTCATCGACGACCGCGCCACCGTCATTCGCCCGTAGCGAGTCACCCGGTTCAGGCGCGAGGGCGCCGTCGCTCCTCAGCGCTCGATAGCGCGCCGGTTCCCGCTGATCTCGGCGAGCCATGCCGACGCTTTGTCGAGGTCGGCCCTGCGTACCGCACGCCCGGTCAATGTGGGCGGCTCGCCGCGGTCAGCTGCGCTCCGATCGGCCAGCTGCCGCGGCCGGCGCTGCGGAGGAGGGTCGGCTGGCCCGGTGATGGCGGCGGGAGCGGGCCTGGCCGGCACCGGCCGCGCCGCACGCGGCATGGCGGGCCTGGTCAGGGTCAGGGCCAGCGCGGGGCACATGTCGACCGCCTGCGCGGCGTGCCTGCTGAGCCAGAAGGGCACCGGCATGTCGAGGATCTGCGGGTAGCCATCCGCGTCGAGCTTGATCAGTTCCGGCGCAAGCCGGGCGCAGAGCCCGTGGCCCTCGCACCTGGTCCAGTCGACAGCGAGCCGGCCATCGCCAGCCGCCCGGGTGAGCGGCAGTATGTCGGCGGTTCGCTGGCCGCACGTGCCGCGGAACATGTGCTCGGCGAGGTCGTCGGAGAACACGTCCAGCGCGGAGCCCACAAAATTCGCTGTCCCATTCGGGTGAGCGCACGCGCCCCGGCCCCGCACACCCGCAGCCGTCCGGCGGGCCGCTTCGAGCTCGTCCGGACCGCCCGACCCGGCCGCCAGCGCGGCGAGCGACCTGGCGACCGCAGGCAGGCCGCGCCTGCAGGGCCCGCACTGGCCGGACGACTGTGCGGCCATGAACGAGGCCACCCGCGCCACCTCGCCAAGCGGGCATGTCTTCCTGCCGAGGACCAGCACGACGCCGGCTCCGAGGGCGCCGCCGACGGCGCTCAGCGCGCCGCGGCTGACCGGCAGGTCATACGCAACATCCGGTGAGATCCACATGCCGTGATACCCGCCCACAAGTACCGCGCGCGGTGGCTCGGCACCGCACAGATCCAGGATGTGACCGAGTGGCATGCCCGTAGGCGTCTCGACGACCGTCGCGTTAGCCACCGACCCGCCGACCGTCAGCAGGACGGTGCCCGGCTCACTCTCGATGCCGGCGGAGGCGTAGCCCGCGGGACCGAGCCTGGCGAGCACCGCTATCTGCGCGAAAGTCTCCGCATTCGACAGCAGCGTGGGCCGGCCGCGGACACCAGAGTCGCTGGGCAGAGTTTTCGTGCCGGGCGGCAGCGCCGGCTGGCCGTTGATCGCGTTGATCAGCGCGCCGCCCTCGCCAGAGACGAACCGATCGGGCACCCTGACGACACGGACTATCTCGCTGAGCTCTTCGTCCGCGGCAACGGCGTCAGCGACCGACTGGGCTTGCGGGCCGTTGCCGGTCACCGCGACGACGATGTCCGTCGCCTGCAGCGCCTTGGCGACTAGTGCTGCGCCGTCGAGGACGAGGTGCGGAGACCGGGCGAGCAGCGTCTTGTCCTTGGAACTGCCGGGCTCGCCTTCGGTGCCGTTGACGACGACGGCGGCGCGCCGACGTCCGTTTGCGCGGTCGTGGACAGCGCGCAGCTTGCGGGCCACCGGGAAGGCCGCACCGCCGCGGCCGCGGAGGTCGACCTGCTCGCACATCTCGATGAGCGTGATCGCCGGCAACTGCGGAGCGGGACCGAAGACTTCCTCATGCGCGGCGAGATCGAGCCGCGCGTACCGGTCCATGCCCGCGGTGATTCTCGCTGGGCCGATGCGGGTCACTGCCTGAGCGACCATCGTCACCGCTCCCAGTCGGGCGCGGCCGGCGCGGTCCGGGCATCCTGGTCAGGCGCCGGGGCATCCCCGTCGTACGCCCAGGCATCGCTGTCAGTTTCGGCTGGTTCCGGCTGTGACCAGGGCGCGCCGGCCCATCGGGGCGGCCGGGGCATGATGAACTCCGATTCCTCGCCCGGGTCCGGGTCGGGCAGGGCGCGCAGCGGGCCGGACGGCGGCAGCGCTCGGGGCGGCGCCTGCGGCACAACGCTCTGCCGGGCCCGCGCCACTGGCATCGGGCTAAGCAGCGCGGATGATGCCAGCAACGCCGATGCCGGCGAGCGGCCGGCCATACCACCCAGCGCGGAGCTACGGCCGCGGTGCAGCATGACGTACCTGACCGTGAGCGCCAGCGCCACGGCGGCCAGGCACGCTCCGTAGCTCCAGTCGACGTAGGGCTGAGCGGAGCGGCCGGCCAGCAGGCCGTGCAGCACCGCCATCGGCCAGGCTGCGTAGGCAGTCGTGTGCAGCCAGCGCCATAGCTGAGGCCGCCCGCCGCCGGTGAACCGCCTGCGCAGCACGCCGGTGAGGATGATGACAACGAACAGGTCCGACGACAGCGTGCCGACGCCCATGAAGAGCGTGCTCCGGGCGGACAGGAACGGGATGAAGCCGTCGAGGACACTGGCCCGGCTGGCCAGGATCTCCAGCATGATGTGGTTCGCCAGCGCAGCGATGCCGGTCAGCGACATCGTCCGGTGCAGCGCCTGCGCCCGGATCCGCGCATCGGCGGACATGACGAGCCGGTCGGTGGCGACCAGGCCAGCTCCCACCGCCGCGGTCAGCGCGATGAGTGCGAACACGCCCGAGTAGAACACCAGGAACGTTGCCACGGCAGCGGCGATCCGCGTGAGCTCACCGGAGCCACCGGCGTCGGCGACCTCGACCGCCAGGCCCGGCAGCAGGAGGCTCACCGTCGGCACCGCAAGGATGAGCGCATCCCGCCGATGGCGGCGGACTCCGACCTGCCCTAGCTCGACCACGGGCGCAGAGCGATAGGAGCGGAAAGGCATGCTGACTTACGGTTCTCCGTCCCGCACGACGACTCGCGGTCACGACACCGGGCACGTCACCCGATGCCGTTACGCCCTGACATTCCCGCTCGCCCAAGTCAGGCCCACCGGCCACCCGCGTGGCATGTTACCGGACTAAATCCGGCAGCATCGGGGCAATCAACGGGAAAGCGCATAATCGCGCGTCACGGGCTGCCGTCCGGCACAAGCAGCGGTGGCCGCCAGCCCGTCAGGCTGGCGGCCACCGCGCAGGGCCGTGCGATTCTTACACGTCGCCGTACGCCTGGATCTCGGCCAGCTCGGCCTCGGACAGCTCGCGCGGCGTTTCGCCCTTCGCTACCTTCGCGCGCTGTACTTGCTGGCGGATTCCCTCGACCACCTCTGGGTTGGCGAGCGTGGTGACGTCCCCGACGTCAGTGAAGTTCGACGTCGCTGCGATGACCCGGCGCATGATCTTGCCCGATCGGGTCTTGGGCATGTCCGGTACGATCCACACGTTCTTCGGCCGGGCGATCTTGCCGATCTCGGTCTCGATCGCGGTGACGACCTTCGCCTCCATGTCCGGCCCAGCCCCGTAGCCGGGCTTGAGCGAGATGTACATCTCGACCATCCGGCCGCGGATGTCGTCGATGACCGGCACCGCGGCGGCCTCGGCCACCTCCGGTACCGTCAGCGCTGCCGACTCCAGTTCCTTGGTGCCGAGCCGGTGGCCGGCCACGTTGATGACGTCGTCGATGCGACCGAGGATGCGGAAGTAGCCGTCCTCGGCCTGCAGCGCGCCGTCACCGGCGAAGTACGGCCAGTCGTGCCAGTCCTTGCTGTTCGGATCGGTGTTGTACTTGCGGTAGTAGACGTCGATGAACCGCTCGGGCTGACCCCATACCGTCTGCATGATGCCGGGCCATGGGTTGCGGATGCAGATGTTGCCGGCCTTGCCGCTGCCCTTGGGAATCTCGTTGCGGTCCTCGTCGTAGATGACCGGGTAGATGCCGAGCACGCCCGGGCCGCAGCTGCCGGGCTTCATCGGCTGCAGGCCGGGCAGGGTTGACCCGAGGAAGCCGCCCGTCTCGGTCTGCCACCAAGTGTCGACGACCGCGGCCTGGTCCTTGCCGACCGAGTGGTAGTACCACCGCCACACTTCCGGCTCGATCGGCTCGCCCACGGTGGTCATGTGCTTGAAGCGGTAGTTGTACTTGGCTGGCTCGTCGGCTCCGACCTTCCGCAGCATCCGGATCGAGGTCGGGGAGGTGTGGAAGATGTTGACGCCCAGCTTCTGGGCGATCCGCCAGGGCCGGCCGGGGTCGGGGTAATTCGGGACACCTTCGTAGAGGACGGTGGTGGTGCCGAGTGACAGCGGCCCGTAGACGATGTAGGAGTGCCCGGTGATCCAGCCGATGTCGGCCAGGCACCAGTACATGTCGTCCGGGTGGATGTCCTGGTAGTACTTCGACGTCCCGGTGACATACGCCATGTAGCCGCCGACGCTGTGCTGCGCGCCCTTCGGCCGGCCGGTCGTGCCGCTCGTGTACATGAGGAACAGCGAATCCGTAGCGTCGAGCGAGACCGGTGCTATCTGCTGGCCCTCGTACTTGGCGAGGGTGTCGTTGATGAAGAAGTCGCGGCCGTCGACCATCGGCGTCTTGGACTGGTACTCGCCTTCCTTGCGCCGCCACACGAGCACCTGGTCGACGTCCTGGTCCTGCCGCTTGGCTTCGGCGACTGCCTCGTCCGCCTTGACCTTGTGGTCCTGCATGGAGCCGGCCCGGTAGTAGCCGTCCATCGTGATGAGCACCCGGCTGCCAGAGTCCGCGATCCTGGTGCCGCAGGCGTTGCCGCTGAAGCCGCCGAAGACCTGCGAGTGAATGACACCGAGCCGCGCGCACGCCAGCATCGTGACGACGGCCTCGGGCACCATCGGCATGTGCAGCGTGACCCTGTCGCCCTTCTTCAGGCCGGCAAAGTCGCTCAGCAGCGCGGCGAACTCATTCACGCGGCGGAGCAGTTCGCCGTAGCTCATGTAGACCGTCGGGTCCGCCTCGAGCTCGGGCACCCAGATGACGGCGGTCTTGTCGGGGTTCGCCGCAGCGTGCCGGTCCACGCAGTTGTAGGAGGCGTTGAGCTTTCCGCCGACAAACCACTTCCAGAACGGCGCGTTGCTCGTGTCGAGGACGGTGTCCCAGCGCTTGTCCCAGACCAGCAGGTCCGCGTACTCGGTGAAGCAGTCCGGGAACTTGTCCTCGGAGAACCGCTCGAAAATCGCCGGGTCGTTCGCGTTGGCCTGCTGCACGAAGCTTGCCGGGGGCGGGAAGTACTCCTCCTCGCGCCAGTGCACGGCGATCTGGGACTCAGAGACCTGATCCGTCTCCGGATTTTCTGACATTCCTGCCCTCCAGGCCGAAGGTCATCCGCGCGCACCGATGCGCGCGGTACTGACACGGTTGGTACGGTGCTGCGACTGCCGAGACGGCGACGATGTCGCCGTGAGCCACGCCTGACCGCGCATCCTCCAGACATACCTGACCCGCGCCATGCACCGCCAGCCTGCCGCTGACTTCCACGTCATGGGGTCCTCACACGTATGCGCGTGTCCCAATCGTAACTCGCGCAGACATCGGCGGAACAGCCTGCCGCGACGCACCCAGGGCGGCACGCGCGCGCGATGACTCATGGCAGTCAGGTTGACATCGTCGCGATCAACGGTATGTTGCTGCGCAGTCCAGCACCGGGCAAGCATGCCAGGCCGATGGCCGGCTGCAGTGGGGGGTTGGATCCGGGAGGGGTCTGGGCTCCAGTAGACAACGGAGGCGTCCCGCAGGGCGTCTCCGGTCCGAAGGATCCCAGGCCCTCTTCCCCGGGCAAGCGCCCTTGTTACGAGCGCTAAGCGCTCTTGCGCTGGCGGCTCGGGCGCCGCCCGGGCTCCTGCGTTGAGTCGCCGCGCTCGCCCCTGATCACAGCGAGTCGCTCGGCGAGCACTTCCTCCAGGTCGGCAACGCTGCGCCGCTCCATCAGCATGTCCCAGTGGCTGCGCGGCGGCTTGATCTTCTTTGGCGTCGGCAGGTCGCCGGTGGCGGTCACGGCGAGCGCTCCGCAGACCCGGCATTCCCAGTTGATCGGCAGCTCGGCTTCGGCCGAGAAGGGCACCGTAAACCGATGACCCTTCGGGCAGTCGAAAGTCACCTCCTGGCGAGGCGCCAGGTCGGTGTTGCGGTCGTTCTCGTAGCTGGTAGCCCCGAGACGGGTGCCGCGAAGTGCTCGCTCGGCCATGTGTGACTGCCTCCCCAGGCGCTGCCGTACTACCTAATCAACGGTCCGGCTGGGGACAAGATTCCCAGTCGGCGCATGATCCAACCGCACGCATCCCGCCCGATCTTCCGAAAATCCGGATTAGCCGCTCATTCTCGGTCGCCACAGGCCGCGGGCGAGCAGGACGTCCCGCAGCAGTTCGGTCTGATCGGTCATGATCCCGTCCACGCCGAGGCTCAGCAGACCGGCCATCACGGCCGGGTCGTTGACCGTCCACGCGTGCACCTGGAGGCCTGCCGCGTGCGCGCGGTCGATGAACCGGCTGGTCGCCATGCCGAACGGGATCTGCGCGCACCGCACCGAGCGGGCCGAGAACCGGGCCGCCAGCGTCCGCGCGGGCACCCCGGCCCGGATGGCCCCGATGCCGGCCGGCGCGGTGGCGGAGCAGACCGGCCGTGGCAGCAGCCGCCTCGTGGCCTCGAGCCGGCGACCTGAGAAGGAGGTCAGGCAGACGCGGTCCCAGCTATTCGTCCTGCGCAGCACCTCGACGAGGGGCGCGATGGCCGGCTCGTCCTTGACGTCCAGGTTGAACCGGACATCCGGCCAGGCCATGATCAGGTCGGCCAGCAGCGGGATCGGCTCGGTGCCGCCAATCCTTGCCGCCGCGACCTGCGCCGTCGTCAGCCGCGCGATCCGGCCGTTCTGGTCGGTGACCCGGTCCAGGGTCTTGTCATGGAACGCGACGAGGGTGCCGTCGGCGGTGGCGTGCACGTCGGTCTCGAGGTAGGCGTAGCCGAGCCCGACGGCGTGCTCGAACGCTTTCCAGGAGTTCTCAGGAAAGTGGCCTGCGCCGCCCCGGTGCGCGAACGCGAGCGGACGCGGATGATCGAGGTAACCCGAGGGCACGGCCCAAAATACTAGGGGAACGTGGCCGTGATCAGCCGGACCCGCTCGTCCAGTCGCGGCGCCGTGTCTCGGCCAGCGCGATGGCCGTGGCGGCGGCCACGTTCAGCGAGCCGACCTTCCCTGGCAGCGGGATGTAGGCGATCGCGTCCGCGGCGGCGAGCAGCGCTGCCGAGCACCCGTGATCCTCGTTCCCCACCGCGATGCAGATGTCGCCCGACAGCGGTGCTGCGTGCAGCGGCACGGCCTCGCTGGCCAGCTCCACGGCGACGAGCCGGTAACCATCCGCCCTGACCGCCTCCGCGGCCGCGGCCGCGGAGGGCAGGTGCTCGATTTCGAGCAGCCGATCGGTGCCGAGTGCCGTCTTGCGCGCTGACGGGTGCTCGGGAGGTGCCGTGGAGCCGCACAGCCAGACTTTGTCGACGCCGAAGGCGGCGGCCGTTCGGATGATCGCGCCCACGTTGAACGGCTGCCCGACGCCGTCGAGCAGCAGCCCGAGCCGAGCCTGCGTGCGCCGACGCCAGTCCCGGTTGAGCCGCTTGACCTCCGTCATGCCGAGTTGGTGACCAGTCATCGGCGGACCTCCAGGACGCGGTAGCCGGCCCTGGCCGCGAACCGTCCCGCGGTCCAGCCCGAGCTCTCCAGCCAGCGCTGCAGCGAATCTGAGCCCAGGTTGCGCTGCACCACCAGGTAAGCGGCTGCGCCCGGTGCCAGCCTCCCGAGCCAGCCGGCCAGCAGGGTATGCAACGCCGGCTTGCCGATCCGGATCGGGGGATTTGACCAGATCAGGTCATACCGGTCAGGCAGCCTCACGTCGTCCGGGCTACCACCGGTGACCGCGACACAGTGGACGTTGGCCAGCCCCGCGCCGCTGGCGTTCCGGTCACACAGCCCGATCGCCCGCCGGTTGGTATCGACTGCCCACACCCGCGCCGCTGGCGATCGGCTCGCGAGCACCAGGGCGAGCGCACCGTAACCGCAGCCGAGGTCGAGCAGATCGCCGCTGGCGGGCGGGGCCGGCGCGACGTCGAGCAGCAGCCTCGTGCCCGGGTCGAGGCGGCCGGGGGAGAACACGCCAGAGTCGGTGGCCAGCGCCAGGTGAAGGTCGGGCAGGACAACGTGGACGACGCCGGGCCGGTGCGCGGAGTCCGGCTCCTCAGCGAAGTACTGGCTGCTCACTGGGCGTCACCCCGGCTAGGGCCGGGGTGATGTAGCGCCTGGTGACCCAGCGCTCGACGACGAACGTCAGCACCGGGATCGTGCCGGCCAGCAGCACGATGATCGTGCCGGGGCTGGCAATCTTCATCCGCACGGCCCTGGTCATCGCGAAGGCGACGACGATGTAAACGATGTAGAGGAAACCGTGCAGGGTGCCGACGACGTCGGCAGGTGCGGCGTTGTGGCCCCAGACCTGCACCGGGATGCAGACGAAGACCAGGATGCACAGCATGGTGCCGGTCACGTAAGCCATAGCGCGGTAACCATGCACCACGAGGCGCAGCCAGTCAGGACGCACCGCCGACCTCCCTGTCGATCTGATACCTACCGGGCCTGCCGCGAGTTCAGCCTGGCCAGGTACGCATTGTAAGCGGCCAGCTCGGGGTCGGCGGCAGCATCGTCGTCCACCGCGGCAGCCGTATGGGCGCGGGCGGGCAGTTCCACGACATCACCGCTGGCGGGTCGCGCCGGCCGCCGGTCCGTCGCGCCCTCATGCCGCCACTCGTCAACGATGGTCTTCGCCCAGAACACCACGCCGAAGATCACGAAAATCGGCCACTCGAACGTGTAGGCCCAGCTCAGCGCGTTGCCGCTCTCCGCCCGGTGGAACTGCCAGTCGCCGAGCCAGAGCATTCCCCAGGCCGTGGCAACGGCGAACGCGTGCCAGGCCAGCCACCGAGGGCTGACCAGGAAACGCCACCGCGGGCGCGGCTTGCCGCCGGTCATGGTGCGAGCTTAGTCCTACTACCGGCTGTAGAGGCCGGCGGAGCACGGCTACCTGGTGATGCGCCAGACCTTGCTGATGCCCGAATCGGCCGGAGCGCGGTCGAACCTGGTCTCCGGCCCGGTGTTGACGTGGGTGTAGCCGAGCTTGACCGGCACCCGCTCGCTGGCCACGTTCAGCTGATCGTGGTGGATCTCCACGTGATCGATGCCAGGCAGCGCCAGCGCGGCTTCGGTCAGTGCTGCGGCGGCCGTGGTGGCGACGCCGCGGCCGGTGTGGGCGCGGTGAACCCAGTAGCCGATCTCCAGGCCGCCCGGGTCGATGCGGGCCATGAGGTCGGCACTGCCGGCAGGCGCGCCCTCATCCAAGATCAGATACTGGAACGCCGTGCCATCGGTCCAGTCGTCCTCGCAGCGCTGGAGGTAGGCCTGCGTGGCGGTCGGATCATAATCGGGCGTTGCCCACACCATCCATGGGCTGAGATGGTCGAGCGACTCCGTTACTAGTCGCAGGCACAAGTCGGCGTCAGCGGGCCGCCAGCGGCGCAGCTGCACGGGCCCGCTGCTGAGAATCTCCGGAGGCCTGTCCATCGGGCGATGATGGCGGGAACCGGTCCGAGCGCGCAAACAAGTTATCGCCGCCCGGTGCTCGGCACTGCTGACGACGCGTAGTTGTCAGTAACCGAGCGTGAGTAAGGATGGGGGCGGTAATAATCGGTCGCATGTCCTTCGCTGACTGGCTAGCCGGCCGTAAGCCGCATACCGATCGTCTGCCCGCGCGGATCGGGGACCTGCGAGGCCCGGCCAGCGGCGTCGTCTCGCTGCCGCGGCACCTGGCCCTCCCTGGCAACCGGGAGTGCGACGTGACCGACGCGGCCACCAGGCGCAGCATGTACGGGATCGTGCTCACTCAGGGTCAGCGCAATGACATAGCCAGGTTTCTCAACCAGGACTACCTGCGCCAGGACTGGCCGCTCATCGCGAGTGCACTCGAGCCCAGCCTGCGGAGCGCCTGCGAGCGCCGGTTCGGGCTCGGTCAGAAGGCGGCGAGCCGCGCCTAGCGGCTCCGCGCAGCGGCAGCCGCATCGAGGACCGCGGTCACCCGGCGCAGGTCGGCCGCGCTGGCCGGGACCTGCAGCACGAGCGTGATGTCCGGGCGCTCGGCCATGCGCAGCTGGTACAGCTCAACCGCGACGGGGCCGGCTGCCGGGTGGTCGATGACGATGGTGACCGGCCGGAAGCTGCGCACCGGGTACTCGGCCCACCACGCCCGGAACTGCGGGCTCGCCTCCGTGAGCGCGGTCACCAGCTCGGCGAACCTCGGGTCGTCCGGTCGCTGGCTGGCGGCGATCCGGAACTGGCTCAGCACGGCCCGGGCGGCTGGCTCCCAGTGCCGGGTTCCGGCTCCGCGGCGGGTGCCGGCAAACATCATCCACACCAGGTTGCGGCGGTCAGCCGGGAGCGAGGCCGGGTCGTGCCGCAGCAGGGCATAGGCCTGGTTCCAGGCGAGGTAGTCGAAGTGGATGTCGCAGGCGGACGCGATATTCGGCAGCGCCGCATCCACCAGGCGCTGCAGTCGTGGCGTGAGGTCGGCAGCCTCGGCAGATTGATCGGGCGCGGGCAGCCCGGCCAGCAGGCGCAGATGCTCGTGCTCGTCCGGGGTCAGCTGCAGGGCGCGGCCGATGGAGTCGATGACCTGCCCCGATGCCGAGATCGGGCGGCCCTGCTCGAGCCAGGTGTACCAGGTGACGCCCACTCCCGAGAGCTGGGCAACCTCCTCGCGCCGCAGCCCCGGCGTCCGCCGCCGCCCAGCGACGGCGCCGTGGGCAAGTCCCACATCGGCCGGGCGCAGCTGCGCGCGCCGGGCGCGCAGGAACGCGCCGAGCTCTGTGCGGGCGTGATGAGTGGTCACCTCGGCCGGCCTCTCCTGCGTCAGCGTGGTAGCAGCGCTACCAGGATAGATACCAGGATGAACGCTAGGCTCGTGCGTGCGAGTGAGCTAGTCGGCGGGAGACACACATGACTGAGGGGATGACCCTGCTGCCGGGCACCGGGCAGCCAATACCGGCCGCAGGGATGACGCTCAAGGTCGGTGCCGCGCAGACGCCAACCTGGTCGGCGTTCGAGACCATCGTCACGCCGGGATTCGACGTCGGAGCTCATGTCCACACGGCCGCCGAGGAGATCTTCTATGTGCTCGACGGCGAGCTCGACCTGCTGGCGTTCGAGCCTGTCGCGCGGACAGCGACGGACTGGTCAGGCTGGGAATCGGCGGCGGGCCAGCGGGTCCAGCGGGCCGGGCCCGGCTCGCTGATGTTCGTCCCGGCGGGCTGCCCGCACGCCTTCGCCAACCGCGGGGAGCTTCCCGCCCGGATGCTGTTCCTGGTGGCGCCAGCCGGACACGAGCACTACCTCGCGGAGCTGGGCCAGTTGCTGGCCGCGGGACAGGTGCCCGGCGGCCAGCCACCTACCCCGGAAGCGGTCGCAGCGGTACGGGCCAGGCATGATATCCAGCAGATCACGCCGCTGATACCCGGCCGCATCGCGACAGCACGTCCTGGGGGCCATGGATGAGTGAGCTGAACGCCGAGATCGCGGCCCAGCGTGCCGCCACCGCAAGCACGGCAGTTGCCCGCAGGCAGGGGAACAAGTGGTGGACGCTGGCCGCGGTGTGCCTCGGCACGTTCATGCTGCTGCTCGACATCACGATCGTGACCGTCGCGCTGCCCGATATCCAGCGCGCCCTGCACTCCAGCTTCTCCGATCTGCAGTGGATCGTGGACGCCTACGCGCTCACTCTCGCCGCGTTCCTGCTAACAGCAGGCAGCCTCGCTGACATGTACGGCCGCCGGCTGCTCTACCTGATCGGGCTGGTGATCTTCACCGGGGCGTCGGTGCTCTGCGGCTTCGCAGTGAGCACGATCATGCTGGAGGTGTCCAGAGGCCTGCAGGGCGTCGGCGGCGCGATCATGTTCGCGGTTTCGCTGGCGCTGCTGGCGGACGCGTTCCGGGGACCTGCACGGGGGGTGGCCTTCGGCATCTGGGGCGCCATCACCGGCCTGGCCGTGGCGATCGGGCCGCTGCTCGGCGGCGTCCTGACCTCGGGCATCTCGTGGCGGTGGATCTTCTTCGTGAACGCGCCGATCGGCGTGGTCGCGGTCGTGATCAGCGTCATGCGGGTTGCAGAATCTCGGCTGCCGAGCGCCACCAGGCCGGACTGGCCCGGCTTCGTGCTTTTCACCGCAGGGCTGGCCAGCCTCGTTTACGCACTGATCGAGGCGAGCCGGACGTCGTTTACCGATGGCGTCGTGCTCGGGTGCTTTGCCGCGGCGGCGGTGCTGCTCGCCGCGTTCGTCCTGGTCGAGTGGCGGGTCGCGCACCCGATGTTCGATCTCGGGCTATTCCGGCTGCCGACGTTCAGCGGCGGCCTGGTCGCGGCCTTCGGGCTCAGTGCGTCCATCTTCGCCATGCTGCTGTACCTGGTGCTGTACCTGCAGGACATCCTGGGCTACTCCGCGCTCGCCACGGGCGTGCGGCTGACCATCATCTCCGGCGGCATCCTCGTCACGGCCACCATCGCCGGCCGGCTGTCGTCCGTGGTGCCCGTGCGGCTCCTTATCGGGCCAGGACTGATACTCGTGGGTGTTGGGCTGCTGCTCATGCGCGGGCTCACCGCGACGTCATCCTGGACCCACCTGATCCCCGGAATGATCGTCGGCGGCCTGGCGGTCGGTCTGGTCAACCCGCCGCTGGCGTCGACAGCGGTCAGCGTGGTGGCGCCGCAGCGGGCCGGCATGGCATCGGGCATCAACTCGACCTTCCGCCAGGTCGGCATCGCGACCGGGATCGCATTGCTTGGCGCGCTGTTCGCCAGCAAGGTGACGAACGAGGTCATCGCGCGGACCGCCGGGGTGCCTGGCCTGTCAGGGCACGGGGCCGAGATCGCCGGCGCGGTGAAAGCGGGCCAGGCGCAGCGGCTCCTCGCCAGCCTGCCGGGCCCTGCCCGCCAGGCGGCGGGCGCCGTGACGAGGACCGCCTTCACCGCCGGGCTGGATGAGATCCTGCTGGTGGCGGCCATTATCGCCCTGGTGGCGGGGCTGATCTCGCTGGCCGCGATCCGGACCAGGGACTTCGTGCAGAGTTCCTTAACCGTCGCCGGAGGCTGATTCGCAGGAGATCGTGGCCGATGTCCGGGAGGCGGTCAGGGAGCGCGACCCGGCACGCGCCTACAGTTACCCGCATGCGGAAGTACGTCATCATGGGCGTCCAGGGCAGCGGAAAGGGCACCCAGAGCGCCCTGCTCGCTGGAGATCTTGACCTGGTGCACATCTCTGTTGGTGACATCTTCCGCTGGAACGTGCAGAACCACACCAAGCTCGGCGCACAGGTCCGGCGCACGATGGCGGATGGGGAGCTGGTCAGCGACGATCTGGCGGAGGGCGTGGTGAAGGAGCGGCTCGGCCAGCACGACTGGAACTACGGCTTCATCATCGACGGCTTTCCGCGCAATGCCCGGCAGGCAGAGTTTTTCCTCGAGAGCTACGACATCGACGGGGTCATCCATCTCGAGCTGCCCGACAGCGAGGTCCGGCGGCGGGTGATGGCGCGCCGGCTCTGCGACTCCTGCGGGATGGACTACAACCTGATTGAGGCCAGCCCCCGCGAGGAAGGCCGGTGTGACGCCTGCGGTGGCAAGCTGATTCAGCGCGAGGACGACACCGAGGAGGCACTCGCGGTCCGGCTGCGGGAGTATCACAGCAAGACGAATCCGGTGCTCGCGATCTTCGGCCGCAAGGAGTACGTCGTCTCGGTCGACGCGCGGCCGCCTAAGGACGATGTTCAGCGAGCGATACGGACGGCGCTGCAGCTGCCGCCCTACCGGGGCTGACCGTCATGCGCGTGGTCGTGGCACCAGACTCATTCAAGGGCAGCATCGGCGCGGCGGAGGCGGCAAGAGCGCTGGCCGCGGGCTGGCGCTTTGCCCGGCCGGGTGACGAGGTGGTCGAGCTGCCGCTGGCTGACGGCGGCGAGGGGACGCTTGCCGTTCTGGCCGCCACCGATCCAGGCAGCCGCTGGCATCACGTGGTGGTGAGCGGTCCTGGCGACGGGATGGTGAAGGCGGCCTGGCTCGAGCTGACCGGGAACGTCGGTGTCGTGGAACTGGCCTCTGCTGCTGGACTGCCGCTGCTCGGCGAGCTCATCCCGCTCGACGCGCACAGCTACGGCGTCGGCGAGCTCGTCCGCAGCGCGCTGGACGCCGGAGTCCTCATGGTGATGATCACGCTGGGCGGCTCTGCCTGCACCGACGGCGGCACCGGGCTGCTGGCCGCGCTGGGCGCCAGGTTCCTGGACGAGAAGGGGCAGATCCTGCCGCTGGGCGGCGGTGCGCTGGCGCGGCTCGCCGCTGTCGACCTGTCCGGCCTGCGGCGGCCGCCGCCTGCCGGAGTCAGCTGCCTGACCGATGTACGAGCACCGCTGCTCGGGTCCGGCGGGGCGGCGGCGGTCTTCGGACCGCAGAAGGGCGCGAGCCCAGCGGACGTCGGCGTGCTCGAGGAGGGCCTGACCCGGCTGTCCGGACTGCTCGGCGGTGACCCGGCCCAGCCCGGCGCCGGCGCCGCCGGCGGCTGCGGCTACGCGCTGGCGGCGGCCTGGCAGGCGCGGCTGCTGCCGGGCGCGGAGCAGATCGCGGCCGCTGCCGGACTGCCGAAGGCCCTCGCGGACGCGGATCTCGTGATAACCGGCGAAGGCCGCTACGACGACACATCTCTGGCGGGGAAGGTCATCGGCGCCGTCCAGGCCATGGCGCGACGGGCGGATGTGCAGGTCGCTGTCGTCACCGGCTCAGTGGCGGGGGCGCCGCCGCCCGTGGCGAGCACGCTCGAGCTGACAGAACTAGCTGGCAGCCAGGACGAGGCCATGCGGCAGCCGGCCCGATGGCTCACCGAAGCGGGAAGGCAGCTCGCCGACCTGCTGAAGCCATGACCCGGCCCGCCGTCCGGACCGCAGGGAACTAGCCTGGACGCGTGCGGGAGATCGTGGTCTTCAGCGGCAGCGCCCACCCGGACCTGTCGGCCGAGATCTGCGCCAATCTCGGGGTGCCACTGCGCCCGGTGCAGCTGAGCAGGTTCGCCAACGACTGCATGGAGGTGCAGCTGCTGGCGAACTGCCGGGAACGCGACGTCTTCATCATCCAGCCGCTCGGGCCACCGGTGCAGGAGAACCTCGTCGAGCTGCTGCTGATGCTGGACGCGGCGCGGGGAGCGTCCGCCGCGAGGGTCACCGCGGTCATCCCGTACTACTCCTACGCACGGTCGGACAAGAAGTCCAAGCCGCGGATCTCGATCGGCGGCAGGCTGGTCGCGGACCTGCTCGCCACGGCGGGCGCCAGCCGGGTGCTGACCATGACCCTGCACGCGCCGCAGGTCCACGGCTTCTTCTCGATCCCGGTGGACCACCTGCACGGCCTCCGCGAGTTCGCCAGCCACTTCAGCGGCCTCGATCTCGCGAACTCCGTCGTGGTTTCCCCCGATCTCGGCAACGCTAAGAACGCTGCCGCGCTGGCCCGGATGCTGCAGCTGCCGGTGGCCGCCGGGGCGAAGGAGCGGCACAGCGACGAGCAGGTGACGATCAGCTCGATCATCGGCGATGTCGCGGGCCGGGACGTGATCGTGCTGGACGACGAGATCGCGCGGGGCACGACGATCATCGAGCTGCTGGACCGGCTGCGCGAGCACAACGTTCGCTCGGTGCGGATCGCCTGCACGCACGGGCTGTTCAGTGATGGCGCGCTCAAGCGGATCGCGGCGCAGCCGCTGGTGCGCGAGATCGTTTGCACCAACACGCTGCCGGTCGTGCTGGGTGACGGCGGCGCCGACCTGCGCGTCATCTCGGTGGCTCCGGCGCTGGCGGAAGCGATCAGGCGGATCCATGAGGGCGAGTCGGTGAGCGCGCTGTTCGGCTCGGGCTAGTCTGCATGGACACGCGGGCCCGGTCGGCCCGACTCGGCCGTGGCCCACGCGGCAACCTGAACGCGTGAGCTGAACCCGAGCTTGGCCAGGATATTGGCGACGTGCCGCGCGACGGTCGCCTGGCTGATGACCAGCTTGGCGGCAATCTCCCGGTTGCTTTTGCCCGCGGTCAGCAGCACGACGACCTCGCGCTCCCGGCTGGTGAGCGCGCTGGCCTGCGGCGTGCCCGGCGCGGCGGAGCGCCCGCCGCCTGTGTCGAGGGCGGGGTCGGCGAGGGCGAGCCGCAGCGCATCGGCCGGCGTCAGCGCCTGACCCTGCAGCCATAGCCTGCGCACGGCGGGTACTCCAGGCCCGCCGGCGGCGTCGAGGATCTGCTGAGTCCTGGCCGCAGGAATGGGCGGCAGGTGCGCGTCGGCGCGAAGAGCCGTGGCCGCGCCCGCGATCTGCACGGCAGCCTGCGGATAACCCTCGAGCACAGCCAGCCTCGCCATGAGCTCGAGCCCGCGGGCTATGCCGATGCGGCTGCCGGAGGCGTAGCTGAGCTGCAGGCTCTCGCTTAGGTGGCGCCGCGCGGCTGTCGCGTCCGCCTGCCCGAGGGCGATCCGGCCGAGGCCAGCCAGGCAGCGCGCGATCTCGGGACGGGCGCTGACCTCGCGCAAGATGGCGAGCGCGTCGCTGTAATAAGTGCGCGCGGTATCGGGCTCGGCGCGCAGCAGGGCCAGGTCGCCGAGGCCGAGCATGGCCCTGGCCGCGCCCCAGAGCTGCCGGATGCTGCGCATGATCACGAGCGATTCGGCGGCCAGGCGCTCCGCCTCGTCGAACTCGCCGAGCCTGGCCGTCACCGCCGCCTTCGTGCCGAGGGCGTAGGCCTCGTTCCACTGGTCGTCAGCCTCTCGCGCGGCAAGCAGCGCCTCATCGGCCCGGCTTGCAGCCACCTCCAGCGCACCCGCGTGCAGCGCTATCTCGGTGAGCAGGTTGAGGGCGGTTGCCACCCAGTACCACTGACCGGCCGCGCGGCACGCTGCCAGGCTGGCCTCGGCCATGGCCGCCGCGCGATCTGATCCGCTCGCGAGGGCCAGCTGGGCACGGCCGACCAGAGCAGGGCCGCGTACCGATCCGTGCAGCGCCGCTGCAGCCGGCAGCGCCAGCAAGCTGTCGTACCACCTGGCGGCCTCGGCGAAGGCGCCGCGGACGAGCCAGACCGGCCGCGCCGCTGTGCAGATTCGCAGGCCAGCCGCCGCATCGCCGGCGGCCAGGCAATCGCCGAGGACCTCCCGGATGTTGGCGGCCTCGAGGTCGAACCGCTGGAATACCTCGACCCTGGCCGACCACGGCGCGGCGACTCTGGCCATCCCGACATCGGCCGCCAGTTCCACCTTGGCGACCACGTAGTCGCGGCGCCGCTGCTGCAGCCCGGTCACCTCTCCGGCCTCTGCCAGCCGACCGGCCGCATACTCCCTCACTGTCTCGAGCATCCTGTAGCGGACCTCACCGAGGTTGTCGGGATCCGGCTCGACGAGGGACTTGTCGGCCAGCGCGGAGAGCAGGTCCAGGACATCGGCCGGTGCGATCTCTTCGAAGGCACACACCTGCTCGGCCATCTCCAGCGTCCAGCCAGCGAGCGCGGACAGACGCCGGAACAGCACCTGCTGGCTGTGCGAGAGCAGGTCAAAGCTCCAGTCAAGGGTCGCCCGCACGGTCTGCTGCCGGACCGGGGCCTCGCGGTAGGTGCTGGTCAGCAGGGCGAGGCGATGGTCCAGCCGGTCCGCGATCTGGTCCACAGAAAGCACCCGCACCCAGGCGGCAGCCAGCTCGATGGCGAGCGGCAGGCCGTCCACCGCCCGGCAGATACTGGCTACGGTCCACAAGTTGCCAGGCCCGAGCCGGAAGCCGGGCGCGACCGCCGCCGCCCGCTCGCTGAAAAGCCGGAGGGAGTCATAGTCAGCCAGATCGGAGGCGGACTCGTCGGACGCCGGCGGCGGGACAGCGAGCGGCGGCACCTGCCACACGACCTCAGCAGCGATCCGCAGTGGCTCCCTGCTGGTGGCGATGATCTGCAGCCCCGGCGAGGCAGCCAGCAGCCGCTGACAGACGGAGGCGCAGGCCTCGATGAGGTGCTCGCAGTTATCGAGCACGAGTATGGCGCTGCGATGCCGAAGCGATTCGGCGACGGTGTCGACCAGACTGCGCCCCGGCTCTTCGTCTACCCCGGCGGCAGCTGCTACCTGAGACACGACGTGTTCTGGGTGGTGCAACTCAGCCAGCTCGGCGAACCATGCCCCATCTGGGTACCCCGCGGCGACGTCGGCGAGCAGCCGGAGGGCCAGCCGCGACTTGCCGATCCCGCCAGGCCCGCAGAGCGTGACCGCGCGAGCGTCCTGCAGGAGCTCGCGCAGCTCGCTGACCTCGGCTGCCCGGCCGACGAAGCTTGTGGCTTCTTCCGGCCGGGAGCGGAGGTCGAATTGAGGGGTAGTCACCGGCTGGTCAGCCTACTGGGGCCTAGCGACGATCGCCGATCACCAGATCCGGGGGTTGACGGGGCCGGCCTCGAGGTCTAGCAAGTAGCGCTTGCGGTCCAGGCCGCCTCCGTAACCCGTCAGGCTGCCGTCGGCACCGATGACCCGGTGGCAAGGAACCACCACGGCGATCGGGTTACGCCCATTGGCCAGGCCGACCGCGCGGACCGCCGCCGGGTTGCCAATCTTGCTGGCTAGCTGTCCGTATGACCAGGTCTCGCCGTACGGGATCTGCTGGAGCGCCGCCCAGACAGTGCGCTGGAACTGCGTCCCAGCCGGGGCGAGCGGCAGGTCGAACTCATGCAGCTGGCCCGCAAAGTAGGAGGCGAGCTGGGTAGCTCCCGAGGCAAACGGCTCGGCATCAGGGTCACCAGGCAGGCCGAGGATCTCCTCGCCAGGCCGGTACCGCTGGACGGCCATATACAGGCCGGTGAGCCTGCCGTCCGCGGCCACGAGTGTCAGTGGACCGATGGGGCTGTCGACAATGACGTGCGTGCGCATGGTGCTCCTAGTCGGGGAGGTGGTTGATGGAGTGGTCGGTGGCCGCCCACAGGTACTGGACCGCATACGACCGCCAGGGCCGCCAGGCTGCCGCGGCCCGTGTCAGCGCGGCGGCGCGGTCGGGCAGCCCGGTCTGCCGGGCGCCCGCGCGGATGCCGAGATCGGATGCAGGGAACGCGTCGGGATCGCCGAGCGCACGCATCGCGATGGTCTCGATGGTCCAGGGGCCAAGCCCCGGCAGCACCGCCAGCTGCGCGCGTGCCTCGTGCCAGTCACTGCCCGCGCTGAGGTCGACCCGGCCCTCAGCCAGGGCGATGCTCAGGGCCGCGAACGACTCGCGCCGTGATCTCGGCAGCGCTAGCGACTCCGGGTCCACCGCAGCCAGCGCGGCCGCGTCCGGGAATAGCCGGCTCAGCCCGCCTGCCGGGTCGCCGACCGGCTCCCCGTGGGCGGCCACCAGCCGGGCTGCGTGAGTGCGCGCGGCCGAGATTGAGATCTGCTGGCCGAGAACAGCCCGCAGCGCAAACTCAGCCGGGTCGACCGTTCGTGGCACCCGGCGTCCAGGCGCCTTCTGAACGAAGGGCGCCAGCACGCCGTCCGCGGACAGCAGATCGGCGATGGCGACGGGGTCGGCGTCCAGGTCGAGGAGGCGGCGACACCGGCTGATAGCGCTGGCCAGGTCACGCAGGTCGGTCAGGAGCAGCTGACAGCTCACCTGATCTGGCTGCGGCCGCAGCGCTACGATCCCGTGGCCGTGCGGCAGCCGCAGCGTGCGCCGATAGGCGCGGTCACGCCATTCCTCGACGCCGGGCACGGCAGTGGCGGCCAGATGGCCGAACAGGCTGTCTGGTGTCAGCGGCGTGCGAAACGGCAGCCGCAGCGACAAAGCCGTGAGCGGCACTCCGGCCACCGCGGCCTGCCCGGCTTTCGGCCCGCCGGCCCCGTGCTGGCCGGCCTTGTGCTGGCCGACACCGCGCTGCTCGACACTGTGCTGGCCGGCCCGGGATCGTCCCGCACGGTCGCGCAGCTCGGTGGGGGAGAGCGCGAACACTTCCCTGACGGTGTCGTTGAACGTTCGGATGCTGGCAAAGCCGGCTGCGAACGCCAGCTCGCCCATCGGCAGCGCGGTCGTCTCGATGAGCAGCCGCGCCGTCTGCGCACGCTGCGCCCGGGCGATGGCGAGGGGGCCCGCGCCAAGCTCGGCAAGCAGCTGGCGCTCCACCTGCCGGACGCTATAGCCGAGCCGGCGGGCCAGGGCCGGCACGCCGCCATCGTCCATGACGCCATCCGCGATGAGCCGCATGGCCCGGGCAACCAGGTCTGCCCGGAAATCCCACTCGGGCGAGCCGGGGCTGGCGTCAGGCCGGCATCGCTTGCACGCCCGGAAGCCTGCCTGCTGAGCTGCGGCCGCACTCGGGAAGAACCGCATGTGCTCCTGCTTCGGCGGCACTACCGGGCAGCTCGGCCGGCAGTAGATCCGCGTGGTCGTCACGGCGGTGAAGAACCAGCCATCGAAGCGGGCGTCCTTAGACTGGACAGCCCGGACGCACCGCTGGTGGTCGAGGTAGATCCGCTCGTCATCCATGGGTCAAGCTTCCGCGAAAAGGAGAGGACACCGCTAGCGAGATTCCGACACCTACCCTGAATCTGCCCATGTCAAGAGGATGATGTCGCAAAATCGCTAGTGCTGCGAGATCCACCCGGAGTGTGGCTTGGGACCCGCTGGTCTCTACGTGTCGAGGTAGAGGCAAAACGGGTGGCCCGCGGGGTCGAACAGAACCCGTAGGTCGTCCTGCGGCTGGAACTCGGCGAGTCTCGCTCCGAGCGCGAGCGCAACCTCGACGGCCGCGGCCACATCAGTGACGCCGAAATCCAGGTGCATCATCTGCCGCTGAGCGCCGGGCTCAGCAGGCCAGATCGGCGGCTCGTAATCCGGGGACGAGTGAAAGCTGAGATATGACGTCGTGCCCGGCACCTGAATCGCCGCCTCGCCGGGCTCTTCCTTCGCAATCGGCCAGCCGAGGAGGCCGGCATAAAACCGGGCCAGCCCGTGCCCGTCCGGCGCCTCCACCACGACGCCCCACCAGCCCGTTAATCCGCGCATCCCTGCATCATCCCAGACACGTGCAGCTTGCGCGATACGCAAAGTTGCGTGGTGCGCAAGTTCGGGTATGCTAGCCGCGTGACGACATCACCGAACGCGGGCATGGGCTGGGTCACCGGCATTCCCGGCGTGCCGGGCGCGGTGCTGATGCCGGACGCGACGACCGGGCTTCGCGAGCGCAAGAAGGTCGCGACCCGGCGGGCGCTGGGCCTGGCGGCCATGCGGCTGGCCGTCGAGCGCGGCCTCGACAACGTCCTGGTCGAGGACATCGCTGATGCCGCCGGGGTGTCGGCTCGTACCTTCAACAATTACTTCGCCAGCAAGCACGAGGCCATCTGCGCGCTCGGCTTCGACCGGGCCATGCGGATCGGGGCCGCGCTGCGCGAGCGACCCCCAGCCGAGCCGCTCTGGGACGCCATCGTTGGCGCCGTGATGTCGGAGTACGGCTCCGCCGACCGCGCCCTCGGCGAGGACTGGATGACCGGCGTCCGGCTGGTTACCAGCGAGCCAGCGCTGCGCGGCGAATACCTCAAGGTGCAGGCGATGACGCAGTACTCGCTCGCCGAGGCCATCGGGCTGCGAATGGGGTTCAAGCACGGCGCCAACATGTTCCCGCGCATCATGGCCGCAGCCGTGACCGCCGCAGTGCAGGCAGCGATGGAGCGCTGGCTGCACGCCGATCCGCCAGCCGCCCTGGCGCCGCTGATCAGACGCAGCCTGCAGCAGCTGGCCGACGGCATGCGCGAGGTGCTGCCACTCCGATGACGACCACCAGCCACCAGCCAGCCCGTTCCCTTCGAACGTAAAGAGAGCCAGTTGCTAGTCCGCCTGCTGCGCAGCTACCTGCGCCCCTATCGCAAGCCGCTTGCGCTCGTGCTGCTGCTGCAGCTTGCGCAGACCATTGCGACGCTGTACCTGCCAACCCTGAATGCCGACATCATCGACAAGGGCGTGATCTTCGACAACACGCACTACATCCTGACCACGGGCGCGGTGATGCTCGCCATCACGGTGGCGCAGATCGCCTGCGCGATCGGGGCCGTCTACTTCGGCGCCCGCACCGCGATGGCGCTCGGCCGGGACCTGCGGCACGGCCTGTTCAGCCAGGTGCAGAAGTTCTCCGACCGGGAGGTCAACCACTTCGGCGCCGCATCTCTGATCACCAGGACCACCAACGATGTGCAACAGGTCCAGATGCTGGCGATCATGACGTTCACGCTGCTGCTATCGGCGCCGATCATGTGCATCGGCGGCATCATCCTGGCGCTCAATCAGGATGTCCGGCTGTCGTCCCTGCTGCTCGTCGCTGTGCCGCTGATCGGCGTGCTCATGACGCTGATCATCGCTCGCATGCGGCCGCTGTTCCGGCAGATGCAGGACCGGCTGGACGCGATCAACCGCGTGCTGCGCGAGCAGATCACGGGAGTCCGGGTGATCCGGGCGTTCGTGCGCGACGACCACGAGCAGGACCGGTTCGGCAGTGCGAGCACGGAGCTGTTCGATGTCTCGCTTGGCGCGGGCAAGCTGATGGCGCTGATGTTCCCGTCGATCATGCTGGTTCTGAACCTGTCCACGGTGGCGGTCGTGTGGTTCGGCGGGCACCTGATCGCCGATCGCACCATGCAGATCGGCTCGCTGACGGCGTTCATCACCTACCTGGCGCAGATCCTGACGTCGGTCATGATGGCCACGTTCATGTTCATGCTCGTGCCCCGCGCCGAGGTCAGCTCGGAGCGGATCATGGAGGTCATCGGCACTGAGCCAGACCTGGCCCCGCCGGCCAGGCCCCGGCCGACCGTGGATGCGCCGGGCCTGCTGGAGCTGCGGCACGTGCAGTTCCGCTACCCAGGCGCCGAGCAGCCGGTGCTGCACGACGTGAGCTTCACTGCACGGCCCGGCCAGACGACCGCCATCATCGGCGGCACCGGCAGCGGCAAGACGACCCTGGTTAACCTCATCCCGCGGCTAGTCGACGTGACCGGCGGGTCGCTTCTCGTCGGCGGAGTGGATGTGCGCGAGCTGGAGCCAGCCGTGCTCTCGGCCGCGATCGGGCTGGTGCCGCAGAAGCCGTACCTGTTCTCAGGGACTGTCGCGAGCAACCTCCGGTACGGCAACCAGGAGGCGACCGACGGCGAGCTGTGGGGAGCGCTGGAGATTGCCCAGGCCCGCGACTTCGTCGAGCGGATGCCGGACGGGCTGAACTCAGCCATCGCACAGGGCGGGACGAACGTGTCCGGCGGTCAGCGGCAGCGGCTGGCGATCGCGCGGGCACTGGTGCACACGCCGCAGATCTACATGTTCGACGACTCGTTCTCGGCGCTCGACTACGCCACTGATGCCCGGCTGCGTGCCGCTCTCGCGACCGAGGTGTCCGGCGCGACCGTGGTCATCGTTGCTCAGCGGGTGAGCACGATCCGGCATGCCGACCAGATCGTCGTGCTGGACGCGGGGCGGGTGGTCGCGATCGGCACACATGAGCAGCTCATGGATTCGAGCGAGACCTACCGGGAGATCGTGCTGTCCCAGCTGACCGAACAGGAGGCCGCGGCATGAGCGGGGGATCGACGGGGGAGCGGGCCACGCCGGAGCGCGGGGAAGGGCCGGTCCGGAGCGTCGGCTTCGGGCCGGCGGCAGGTCGCGGACCGGGGGTTCTCATGGGCGGCATGTCCACGGAGAAGGCGCTGGACTTCGCCGGGTCGAGTCGCCGGCTGGCGAGGCTGCTGACCCCGTACCGGGTGCTGGTCGGCATCGCCCTGGCCTTCGCTGTCGGCAGCGTGACGCTGGCCGTGCTGGGTCCGCGGCTGCTGGGCGAGGCCATCAACGTCGTGTTCGCCGGAGTCGTGCCGGGCGTG
>DASQIW010000087.1:0-70080 GCA_035631375.1 Streptosporangiaceae bacterium | reverse complement strand
GCACGGCTGGCACCTGCCGGCGGGCGGCGGTCCGCTCGTCTGCACGAACCCCGGCAGCGGTCCGAGACAATGCGGGCAGGGCGTGGCGGCCGGGACCCCGCTCAAGTTCAGTTTTATCTACGCGAGCGGGCAGGACTTCATGGAGTCCGCCGCGCGCGAGCTGGCATCCAACGCGTCGCTGGCGGGCATGCAGGTCGAGCTGACGCCAGAGCCCTTCGATAGCGTCGTGGGCTCGGCGTTCGATCCGAAGAATCACAGCTGGCAGCTGGCCGAGTGGGGCGCCTGGACCTACGATCCCGACTACCTGCCGACGGGGGAGACGCTGTTCGCGACGAATTCAGCCAATAACGCCGGCGGCTACTCCGATCCGACCAACGACGCCGACATCAATGCCACGCTCCAGGCGCGGACACCGGCCGCGTTCAACCAGGCCATGTACAAGTGGCAGAACTACCTCGCGGGGCAGCTGCCGGTGGTGTACATGCCGATCAGGCCCGTGCTGAACGAGGTCATCAAGGGCCTCGACATTGGCGTGCAGAACTCCGCTCTCATGATCACGCCGGAAATGTGGTTCTACCGGCAGTGAGCCGCCCGAGGGTCGTAGTGGGCAGGGCAGGGTTGTGACGGCGTACGTATCCCGGCGCGGGCTGCAGGCCGTTGTCGTGCTGCTGATCGTCACGCTGATCGTGTTCGGGCTGCTCAGCCTTGCGCCGGGCAACCCGGCGGCCGCTTCGCTCGGTCTCAGCTCGGCGCACGAGACTTTCCTGTCCGGGTACCTGACCTGGCTCCGCCGGGTTGTCGAGGGCAACCTCGGGTTCTCCGCGCGGCTCAACGTCAGCGTCACCTCGCTGCTGACCGCCAGCCTGCCGCGGACGCTGGTGCTGACTGGCGTGTCGACCGTGCTCGCGCTGGTGATCGCCATCCCGGTCGGGCTGCTGCAGGCAGTCCGTCGCGGCACCGCCACCGACCACGTGCTGCGCGGGCTGACCATCCTGTGTTACGGCATGCCCGCGGTCGTTCTTGGCTCCGTGCTGGTGCTCTTCCTCGCTGTCAACCCGCCGCACATTTTCGGCGCCGAGGGCCCGCAGGCGCCGGGTATCGCGGCCGTCATCACCGATGTGCGGGACCTGACCCTGCCGGTGTGCACCCTCACGCTGGTAACAGTCGGCATCTTCGCCCGTTACATGCGGTCATCGGCGCTGGACGCCCTCTCGCAGGACTACGTGGACGCGGCCAGGGCCAGGGGCGCGGGCGAGCGCCGGGTGGTCGGCGCCCACGTGCTCCGCAACTCGCTCGTGCCGGTCGTGACGCTGCTGGGGCTGAGCCTGCCCCAGATCGTCGGCGGTGCGGTGCTGGTGGAGGGCCTGTTCAATATCAAGGGCATGGGATGGCAGCTCTGGCAGGCGGCGCTTCGCCACGATGTCCCGGTTACCCTCGGCTTCACACTGGTCGTCGCCGTGGCCGCGGTGCTCGGCTCGCTGCTGGCGGACGTCGCCTACGCGTTCTTGGATCCGCGGGTTAGGCACGCGCTGCCATGACGGCGAACCAGGCGGTACCGGAGCCGGTGATCGGCCAGGTCCAGCCGGCAGCAGATGCCCTGCAGCCGGTGGGCCTCGCCGCTGAGCCGGCCGCGCCAGCTCGCGGCAGCCGCGGCCGTCACGCCGGCCCGGCCGTCGGGCAGCCGACCGGGGCAGAGCTGCGCGCGGCGGCGGCTGGCCGCCTCCGGCGGTTTCTTGCTGTGCTGCGGGCGTATCCGCTGGCGACGACCGGCAGTCTGCTGATTATCGCGATGGCGCTGTTCTGCTATGCCGGTCCCGCGCTCTATCACACCGATCAGGTACACGTCTTCCTGTCGCAGGCCAATCTGTCCCCGCGGGGGGGCCACCCGCTCGGCACGGACAACGACGGCTCGGACGAGCTCGGCCGGCTCATGAAGGGCGGCCAGCTCTCGCTGCTGGTCGGCGCCGCGGCTGGCGTGCTCGCCGTCCTGCTCGGCTCGATGTGGGGAGCGGTGGCGGGCTACGCGGGCGGCGTGGTTGACGCGATCATGATGCGCGTCGTCGACGCCGGCATCGCCATCCCGGCCATCATCTTGCTGCTGCTCCTCGTCTCGGTGTACCGGCCGTCAGCCACGCTGCTCATCCTCGTCATCGCCGGCACCTCCTGGCTCAGTACCGCACGACTGGTCAGGGCCGAGGCCCTCACGCTGCGCACCAGGGAGTACGTCCAGGCGGCCCGCGTGATGGGCGGCGGCAGCCTGCGCGCCATCCTGCGGCACATCGCGCCTAATGCCATGGGCACCATCGTGGTGAACGCGACCTTCCAGATCGCCAACGCCGTCCTGCTGCTCGCCACGCTGAGCTGGCTGGGGCTCGGCGTACCGTTCCCGTCGGTGGACTGGGGCGACATGCTCGGCGCGGGAACGCAGACCATCGACAACGGCTACTGGTGGCAGATCCTGTCGCCTGGTGTTGCCATCGTCGTGACTGTCGTGGCTTTCGTCATGCTCGGCGACGGCCTGCGGGACGGGTTCGCCGGCGATGAGTAACAGGCTCAGCACAGGCGGGCGGCGGGAGCCGGTGCTTCGGGTCAGCAGTCTGCGGACCGAGATCGAGCGGCAGGGCCGGCCGACGGTGCGCGCGGTCGACGGCGTCAGCTTCGACGTGGCGGCCGGCGAGTGCCTGGGCCTGGTCGGGGAGTCGGGCTGCGGCAAGACGATGACCGCACGGTCGATCATGCGGATGCTGCCGAGTGGCGGGGTCATCACGGCCGGCTCGGTGACGTTGGCAGGAACTGAGCTCACGCAGCTGGCCGAGCGGGACATGCAGTCCGTTCGGGGCCGTGACATCGGCATGGTGTTCCAGGACCCAGCCAGTTTCCTTGACCCGACCATGCCCATCGGCAGGCAGATCAGCGAGTCGGTGGTCGTGCACGCGGGTGCTGACCGGGCTGCCGCTGCCGCCCGTGCGGTAGAGACCCTGGGCATGGTGCGGATGCCGGATCCGGAGCGGGCAGCGGCGCTGTACCCGCACCAGCTGTCGGGCGGCATGCTGCAGCGCGCCATGATCGGGGCCGCGCTGGCGGCCGGGCCGCGGCTTCTGATCGCCGACGAGCCCACGACCGCGCTCGACGTGACCATCCAGCGCGACATCCTCGAGCTGATTGACGATCTGCGCCGGCAGCTCGGCATGGCGGTCATCCTGGTGACCCACGATCTGGGGGTGATCGCAGGGCGGACAGAACGAGTGGCCGTCATGTACGCCGGGCGGATCGTCGAGCACGCTGACACCGCTGCTGTCTTCGCAGATCCGCGACATCCGTACACCGAGGCTCTGCTGGACGCGCTGCCGGAACTGGCTGACCCGAACGCGCGGACGCTGTACAGCATCCCAGGCAGACCGCCAGCGCGCGCCCAGGTCCTGACCGGCTGCAGCTTCGCGCCCCGTTGCCGCTATGCCAGCGACTGGTGCACCAGCCACGAGCCCGGGCTCGACGCCGACCACCCGGGGCACACGTACGCGTGTTTCTTCCCGGTCGGCGCGGTCACCGGGATCCCGTCGGATGCAGTAGGCCGCCGGCCGAGCAGCTGGACGACAGGTCGGGCTGCCGAGCTAGCACCGCCGAGGTCGGACGGAGCGCCGTTGCTGCAAGTGACCGGCCTGGTCAAGGACTACCCGGTCAGCACCGGCCTGGTCGGCCGCAAAACCGGCGCGGTGAGCGCGGTGGCCGGGGTGAGCTTCGAGATCGCGGCGGGCAAGACCATGGGCCTGGTCGGCGAGTCCGGCTGCGGCAAGACCACGGTGGCCAAGCTGCTCGTCGGACTCGAGCAGGCGAATGAGGGCTCGATCATTTTCAGGGGCACCGAGCTGACTCAGCTGTCGCGGCGGCAGTTGCGCGGGTATCGGCCAGGCATCCAGCTCATGTTCCAGGACGCGTTCGCCTCGCTCGATCCTCGGATGCGGGTGCACTCGATCCTGAGTGAGCCGCTGGCGATCCAGAAGACGGTCCGACGTCGCGGCCATCGCCGTCAGGTGACGCGGATCCTCGACGAGGTGGGTCTCGCGCCCGAGGCGGCGAACAGCCATCCGCGGGAGTTCTCCGGTGGCCAGCGGCAGCGGCTTGCCCTAGCCCGGGCGCTGATCCAGCGCCCGTCGCTGATCGTGGCGGACGAGCCCGTCTCTGCGCTCGACGTGTCCGTCCAGGCTCAGATCCTGAACCTCATGCGGAAGCTACAGCGCCAGCACAACCTCAGTTACCTGTTCATCTCGCACGACCTGTCAGTGGTCAGGTACATGGCCGATGTCATCGGCGTCATGTATCTCGGCAAGCTCGTCGAGGTAGGACCGGCCGAGGACGTCTGCACGGCGCCTGGTCACCCGTACACGGCCGCGCTCATCGCTGCCGTCCCGGCTGTGACCGACGAGTCTCGCCCCTCAGCTGTCCGGGCTTCGGTCGCCGCTCCCGCGCACGCAGGCGCCCTGCCGCTGGCTACTGAGCCGCCATCCGGCTGCCGGTTCCGCACCAGATGCCCGCTCGCGGCGGACATCTGCGCTCAGGCTGAGCCGCCGCTGCGGCCGCACGCAGCACCGGGTCAGCTCGTTGCCTGCCACTTCCCCTTGGCGCCTGGCACAGCCGGAACCCGCGCCGACTACGCGCCGTCGAGTGTTGGCTGAGTCGCGCTCAGCCAGCCTGATTGCTGCTGGCTGCAGTCTTGTACTCGTTATTGCGGCTAGCCTTCTTGTGTCCGCATTGACATCCTGCCCCCGACTAATGGCGGGGCATTCCAGCTACGAAGCCAGGAGCCTGAGGTGAGGTTGGCAGGCGACGCACAGGTAGAGGGCCAGCGATGAGCGCCGGCACCTCTGTTCCGCGTCCACGGCTGCGTGGCCTCGACATGACCGACTCAGCGCTGCTGTCGTCCCTGCTCCGGGAGGCACCGGCGGCTTTCGCGTTCATCGGTCCTGACACCCGTGTGCTGCGAATGAACGCGGCGATGGCCGAGTTGTGCCGCGGCGAACCCGGCCAGACGTGCGCGGAAATCTGGCCGGCCGATCTCGCCGCGGTGGCGGAGGCTGCTGTCCGCGCGGTGGCCGCTGGCGAGCCGCTCACCCCGCAGACTGAGCACGCGATCGCCGGCCCTGGCGAGCCCGGTGGCAACGGTCGCCAGCCGGAAACCCGGTACTGGTCGGTTTCCTGGTTCCCGTCCGCCGATGGCGATGTCAGCGGCGTCGCTGCCATAGCGGTCGATGCCACCGCCGAGCGCGATGCCGCTGTCGCACTGAGCGACAGCCGGGAGGCACTGCGCCGGAGCGAGGAACGGTACCGGTCGCTGGTCCAGGCCGGGGCCCAGGTGGTGTGGGTCACCGGGCCAGACGGCGAGATCGTCGAAGACGCGCCCGAGTGGCGGTCCATCACGGGCCAGACAGGCGACCAGTACAGGAGCGAAGGATGGCTGGCCGCGGTCCACGGCGACGACCGCGAGCGGGTCGAGGCGTCGTGGCGGGACTGCATCCGGTCAGGCAAGGTATTCGACACCCGGTACCGGGTACGGAGCCGGAGCGGCTCGTACCGGCACTATGACGTGCGCGCCGTGCCGATCGAACGGGACGGCGTGATCGTCGAGTGGATGGGCGCGAGCACCGACGTGACGGCGCAGCGCGAAGCCGAGGAGATGCGCGGACGGCTGACTGAGCAGCTGTCCGCTGCCGCGCTGCGGACGGCACGGCTCCAGCAGGCGACCTCCATGCTGGCCGAGGCGCTGACGGTCGAGCAGGTCGTGGAGGTCATCACCGAGGTCGGCCGGTCGGCCATCGGCGCTGAACGGTCGGCGGTCGCGATCCTCGATACCGAGCGGCTATGGCTGCACACCATCAACCCTGGCGGCCTGCCCGATAGCCCGGGCGCTCCGGGCAGCGACATCCCGCTGTCCGCGGCCAGCGTCATGACCTATGCGATCACCACCCGCAAGCCCGTCCTGCTGGAAAGCCCAGCGGCGCTGCTGCGGTATTTCGAGGCCGAGGGCATCGACGCCAGCGAGTTCCTTGCCCACAGCGACGAGAAGGCCTGGGTCGGGCTGCCGCTGGCCTCATCGGGCGCGTCCCTCGGCGCGCTCCGGTTCTCTTTCAACCGGCCGCGTCAGATCACCGAGGAGGAACGCGTATTCCTCGAGGCGCTGGCGGGCCAGTGCGCGCTGGCGCTGGAGCGCGCGACCCTGTACGAACGCGAGCACACCACGGCCGAGACGCTCCAGCGCAGCCTGCTGCCCGACAGGCTGCCTGAGGTTCCCGGCATGATCCTCGCCGCCCGCTGCCTGCCGGTGACCAGGAACATGGAGATCGGCGGCGACTGGTACGACGCGTTCCGGCTGCCCGACGGACGGCTGGCGGTCGCCGCGGGCGATGTCATGGGCAAAGGACTCACCGCTGCGGCCGGCATGGGCCGGGTCAGGAACGCCCTGCGCGCGCTGGCCCTGACCGATCCGCGGCCGGCCGCCGTCCTGGCCGGGCTTGACCGCCTTTTCCTCGCCACGGAGCTGGCCGAGCAGGTCACCACCGTCGCCTACCTGGTCGTGAACCCGCTGACCGGGGAGGGCGTGGCCGGCAACGCCGGCCACCTGCCGCCGCTGCTGCTCTCGCCGGACGGGCCGCCACGGCTTGATCCGACCGAGGCGGGCACGCCGCTTGGATGGGCGAGCCCGCGCGAGCAGTACGCCTTCCGGCTGCCTCCCGGCAACACTGCGGTGCTGTATTCCGACGGGCTGGTAGAGAACCGCAAGAGGGGGCTGGATGCCGGGCTGAACGAGCTGGTCGCGGTCGCAGCCAGGGCGGCGGCCACCGTGGCGGGCGACCCAGGTCAGCTGCTGAATTACCTCGTTGACCAGATGCTGACCGGGTACGAGCAGGATGACGACGTCACTGTGCTGGTCATGCACGTGCCGTCGGAGGGCCGGCGGCACGGCAGCCGGAAGGGTGCCGGATCCGCGCGGAAGGGGAAGGCATGAGGAATGCGGGTACCATTCCCGGGGTTGTGCTGTCCGCCTGGGTGGTTCCGGCCCGGGGCTGGGCAGCGACGGCGCTGACCCGCAGCCGTACGACCTACACCGAGACTGCACCTAATGTGGTGGGCGGGAGAGGACCCCGAGGGTCTCGATGCTCAGCGTGAGGGATGCCGGAGAGGTGGCAGTGTCGCCTGAGAGTTCGGATGGCCGGGTGCTGGCTGCCATCGAGCTTGGGAAGGGGTGACCGCGGTGGCAAGCGCTGCAGGCTCAGCGGCGCGACGGCAGTCTCGGCCGTCCGCTCGGAGCGCACGCGTACCACAGCAGGCCCGTGGTGGGGCCGCCGGTGGCGAGGCGCCGGCAGAGAAGCCAGTAGCACTGGTACCGGGCGAGACCGCGGCTGACGCGGTTCCGCCCGCCAGGAGAGCTGCAGGCGGCCGCAGGAGCAAGGCCACGCCGAGGGCAGCCGGAACAGCTGGCGCCGCCATGAATGGCAGCGGTGCCGGGGATCAGGCGAGATCAGGCTCCGGCCGCGGCCGGGCCCGCCCCGGAGCGGCGGGCACCAAGGGTAGGCAGGGAAAGAAGGCCGCCAGTGAGCTGCCGGGCAGGGGAGAAGATGGTGACAGCGGGAGCGTGGACGTGACGGCAGACGCTGACCTGGTGGCGGAGACTGAGCTGGACCAGGGCCCCGAGCCCGCTGAGTCAGAGAGCGCAGAGGCGGATCCGGATCTTAACGACGTAGCGGACATCGACGTCGACGACGCTGAGCTCGCTGACGTTGGCTTCCTGGACGTGGATGCCGAGCTGGAGGAACTGGAGTCGCTCGACTCCGAGTCGGCCGACGCTGAGGAGCTGGCGGCTGACGGCGAGCTGGCCGAGCCTGACCAGGCGGCGGACGAGTCCGTGGCCGAGGTAACGGTCGTCGTCAGCGCCGACGGCAGCGCCGCCGGCGAGCCCGGAGCAGCTGCCCCCGAGGAGGCAGAGGACGAGGCGTTCGTCTACGGCGACGACGACGAGGACCTCCCCGCTGCCCAGGTGGCGGTGGCCGGTGCCACGTCTGACCCGGTCAAGGACTACCTGAAGCAGATCGGCAAGGTACCCCTGCTCAACGCCGAGCAGGAGGTCGAGCTGGCCAAGCGGATCGAGGCCGGGCTATTCGCCGAGGAAAAACTTGCCGAGTCTGCCAGCGCACTTCGACCCGAGGCCAGGCTGGACCTGGAATGGATCGCCGACGACGGCAGGCGAGCGAAGAACCACCTGCTCGAGGCCAACCTCCGCCTCGTGGTGTCGCTGGCCAAGCGCTACACCGGCCGGGGCATGCTCTTCCTCGATCTGATCCAGGAAGGCAACCTGGGCCTGATCCGCGCGGTGGAGAAGTTCGACTACACCAAGGGCTACAAGTTCTCGACGTATGCGACCTGGTGGATCCGCCAGGCCATCACGCGCGCGATGGCCGACCAGGCGCGGACAATCCGGATCCCGGTGCACATGGTCGAGGTGATCAACAAGCTGGCCCGGGTGCAGCGGCAGATGCTCCAGGACCTCGGCCGGGAGCCGACTCCCGAGGAGCTGGCGGCCGAGCTGGACATGACCCCGGAGAAGGTCATCGAGGTGCAGAAGTACGGCCGGGAGCCAATATCGCTGCACACGCCGCTCGGCGAGGACGGCGACAGCGAGTTCGGGGACCTGATCGAGGACTCTGAGGCCATCCAGCCTGGCGAGGCCGTGAGCTTTACCCTGCTGCAGGAGCAGCTGCATTCCGTGCTCGACACCCTGTCCGAGCGGGAAGCAGGAGTCGTCTCGATGCGCTTCGGCCTGACCGACGGTCAGCCCAAGACGCTGGATGAGATCGGAAAGGTCTACGGCGTGACGCGGGAGCGGATCCGGCAGATCGAGTCGAAGACCATGTCCAAGTTGCGGCACCCGTCCCGGTCTCAGGTGCTGCGCGACTACCTGGACTGAGCTATCGAGCATCTGACGCGCTGGCCTGCGGGAAGGTGGGCCAGCGCGTCAGTCGTCGGGGTCGTGGGCCCGGATGATCCGCATATCCGAGGACCGCGTGCAGGCTTCAACTGGCTGACAGTGTCGCCCAGGTCTACACGCCGCCCGGGCAGCCGCTGCTGGATGGCGACTGATTGCGGACGCTGAGCACGCAGGCATGCGAGCGCCCCCTGGCAGGACCACGCCGACCAGGGGGCGCATGAGGCTTTTAGCTGGTCAGGGAGAGGTGTCGCCGGACTTGCTCAGGAGCCTGCCGGTCTCGTCCTGGATCTCGAGCGCGACCTTGGCAAGCGCGTCGGCGTGCTTGCGATTGTGGTGGGCGCAGAACAGCAGCTCGCCGTCACCAGGAAGTAGGACTCGTACGTACGCGGGAGCCCCGCAGCGGTCACACAAGTCAAGGGCGCTCAGCGGCCTCGTAGGGGCAATCGCTCCGGTCATAGGGCGCCTCCTCGCCTCTCAGGACGGATGCCGGGGCTAGCCCGGCGCCGGAGACGGCCCAACCTCGGCAGCGCCGGGGCTCGGTCATCGCCAGCCCGTCCGTCGTGTGATCTCTACGCATCACAACACCCGGGCCAGTAGTTTGTCATCCCCCGCGCGGCGGGTCTATGCCGAAGGCGAACATCCGGTATGCCAGGCGACGGGTCGGGCGGGCTATTAATCCGATAAATTCGTTTTATTCATCACAGAGTTATATGTCGCACGGCGTGGTAGCGGGTGCCGCGGGCCGCAGGCCGCTACCCTGCCTTACAGGCCCTCATCCAGGGAAGCGTGAACGAAGGTCCTCGGCCCAGGGAGCACACTGTGACCGCCGCCCTCAGCACTGAACGCGCCGGCCGAGCGTCGGCCGCTCCCCGCGGCGCGGCCGCTGCGGACGGCTACACCGCCCGGCACCTCACGGTGCTCGAGGGCCTCGACGCGGTCCGCAAGCGGCCTGGCATGTACGTGGGCTCGACCGACGGCCGGGGCCTGGCGCAGTGCCTCGGCGAGATCTTCGATAACGCCGTGGACGAGGCCCTGGCCGGGGCCTGCAGCCGGATCGAGGTCGTGCTGCACGCGGATGGCTCGGCAGAAATCCGCGACAACGGCCGCGGCATACCGGTCGACAACGAGCCGCGGACCGGGCTGCCCGGCGTTGAGCTGATCATGACCAGGCTGCACGCAGGCGGGAAGTTCGGCGGCGGCTCCTACACCGCGTCCGGCGGGCTGCACGGCGTCGGCGCCTCGGTCGTGAACGCGCTGTCGGCCCGGCTGGACGTCGTTGTCCAGAAGGCCGGTTATGAGTGGGCCATGAGCTTCCGGCGCGGGATACCCGGCAGGTTTGCCGGAGACGGTCCGGCGGCCGGCTTCACGCCGGCCTCTGGCCTGCACAAGGGCCAGAAGGTTGCCCGTACTGCAACCGGCACCACGATCCGGTTCTGGCCTGACCGGCAGATATTCGTGCCGGGAGCGGACTGGAAATTCTCCTGGCTGGCCCAGCAGGCCCGGCAGACCGCCTATCTCGTGCCCGGGCTCACCATCAAGGTGGCCGACGAGCGACCGACGGCTGCGCGCGCCGACGAGGCGGCTGCCGAGCACGGGTGGGTCGAGGACGCCCTGGTTGTCGACGAGCAGGCGGGGGAGGACGGCACGGCCGGCCGGGCCGCGGAGTTCAGGTTCGCCGGCGGCATCAGCGAGTTCTGCGCGCACCTCGCCACCGGAGAGCCCGTCACCGACGTGCTGCGCATCACCGGCAGCGGCGGGTTCACCGAGACGGTCCCCGTCCTCGATGACGCCGGTCATCTGACCCCGACCGACGTGGAGCGGCAGCTCGACGTGGACATCGCGTTGCAGTGGGACGGCGGCTACGACACGACGGTGCGATCATTCGTCAACGTCATCCCCACCACCAAGGGCGGCACGCACGTCACGGGTTTCGAGCGGGCCCTCGTGCGAACGCTGAACGACCAGCTCAGGGCCGCCAGGCTGCTGAAGGCCGGGGAGGACCCGGTCATCAAGGAAGACGTGCTCGAGGGCCTGACTGCCATCGTCTCCGTCCGGCTGCCTGAGCCGCAGTTCGAGGGCCAGACGAAAGAGGTGCTGGGCACCCCGGCTGCCTCCAAGATCGTCAGTCAGGTGGTCAGCGCCGAGCTGGCCAACTTCCTGGAGGGCCGGGTCCGGGGCAGCAAGCAGCAGGCGCGCGCTGTCCTCGACAAGGTCATCTCCGCCGCGAAGACGAGGATCGCAGCGCGTGAGCACCGGGAGAACCAGCGGCGCAAGTCGGCGCTCGCTACCTCCGCGTTGCCGGCCAAGCTGGTGGACTGCCGGTCGGCCGATGACCGGAGCGAGCTATTCATCGTCGAGGGTGATTCGGCCCTCGGCACGGCCAAGAACGCCAGGGACTCGGAATTTCAGGCCCTGCTGCCGATCCGGGGCAAGATCCTCAATGTCCAGAAGGCGTCCCTGGCCGACATGCTCAAGAACGCCGAGTGCGCGGCGATCATCCAGGTGATCGGCGCCGGCTCCGGCAGCGCCTTCGACCTGGACTCGGCCCGGTATCAGCGGGTCATCTTCATGGCCGACGCCGACGTCGACGGCGCGCACATCCGGACCCTGCTGCTCACCCTGTTCCACCGGTACATGCGACCCATAGTCGAGGCGGGACGCGTGTTCGCGGCGGTGCCGCCGCTGCATCGGATCGAGCTGGCCAACCCGCGCAAGGGCCAGCAGAAGCACATCTACACCTACAGCGACGCCGAGCTGAATCGGGCGCTGATCGAGCTCGAGCGCAAGGACCAGCGGTTCAAGATCCAGCGGTACAAGGGCCTCGGTGAGATGGACGCCCACCAGCTGGCCGAGACCACCATGGACCCGCGTCGGCGGGTGCTGCGCCGGATCCGCATTGAGGACGCGCAGGCCGCTGACTCCATCTTCGAGCTGCTCATGGGCAGCGAGGTCGGGCCGCGCCGCGACTTCATCGCCCTAGGTGCCACCGAGCTCGACCCCGAGCGGATCGACGTCTGACACGCCGGGCGCGCTCCGGCGCGTCAGACGCGCGACGTTAGCCCGCCGACGAGCTGCCCGAGGTTGCGCTACCCGCGTGCGGGCAGTGATGGGTGCTCGTCGGCGCCGGAGCTGGCGAACTCGTCGAGGGTGACGCGGACGCACTCTGCGACGAATGAGCCGACGTGGTACGCGCGACGGTTGTTCCTGCCGCGGCAGCCCCGCCCGCAGACGCCAGCACGATTCCGGTGACTCCGGCGCCGAGGCCAGCGGCAACGATGCCGGTGACGAGCAACCGCCGGGCCCGGCCGCCAATCCTCGCGATCATCTGGGTACCTCCCTTCTCGGCGGCCGCGGTCGGCTCGCCGTTCAGGGACACCAGACTGCGAATCCGGGCTGGCCGTGTCCGCAAGCGGTGCTCTCAGCGCACTCTGACTTGGTGGAGGCGAGCCGGGGATCGCTATCCGACGGTGCCGCCGATCCCCGCGAGCGGGTGCCGGACTCGCTCACCGGAGCCGTCCCGCCGCCCGGTAGGCGGCGGCAAGTCGACGGGCGTGCCCGCCTCGGTCGCGCCGCGGGCCGGCGCCGGGCCAGCCCAGCCCAGCACGATGGCGTCCTCACCCTTGAGAAATCGGTGGCAGCGCACCCCGCCCGTAGCCCGGCCCTTCGGGGGGTACTCGCTGAAGGAGCTGACCTTGACGGTGGTGGCCGCCGCGCCGGGCAGGGCGCCCGCGGTGCCAGCGACCGTGGCCACGACGGGCGTCGCCGTGCCCGTTTCGACGGCGCCGAACCAGATAACCTTCGCACGCGCGGCCAGCCGGATCCCGGCCATGCCGCCAGCCGCCCTGCCCTGCGGCCGCACCGACGACGCCGAGAACCGCAGTAGCTGGGCGTCGCTCGTGATGAACGTCAGTTCGGCATCCTCGTTCGCCAGTTGCACCGCGCCGATGACCCGGTCACCGTCCTTCAGCGCGATGACATCGAAGTCGCCGGCGTTCTGCGGGTAGTCGGGCGTCACGCGCTTGACGACGCCCTGGGCGGTGCCGAGGGCAAGTCCGGCACCGGCCGCCTCGGCCGCGACGATGCCGATGACGGTCTCGCCCGGTTCGGTCGTGACGAACTCGCTCACCGGCGCGCCGCCGGATAGCGCGGGGGAGTGGGCGCTCGGTGGCAGCGCGGGCAGCTCCAGTACGCCCAGCCGGATCAGCCTGCCGGCCGACGTGACAACGCCGATGGTGCCGCGGGCAGTCGTGGCGACCTGCGACACGATGACGTCATGGGCTGCCCGTTGGCTGCCTGAGGATGGTGACGGCCGCGACGGCTCGCTGCCCCGTTCCGTTCCGTTGTTGTCGTCGAAACGGGCGGCGGTGCGGGCCAGCAGGCCGGCCGACGACAGCAGCACGAGGCACGGCTCATCCGCCACCTCCAGCGGAACGGCAGCGGTCCTGGTCGCACCGCTGCCCTCGAGCAGCACGGTGCGGCGCGGCGTGGCGAACTTCTCGCTCACCGCCGCCAGCTCCGACGACACCAGGTCGCGCAGCCGCTGGTCGGACTCCAGGATGGCGGTCAGCTCGGCGATCTCGCCCTGCAGCGTCTCCCGCTCCCGCTCCAGCTCCAGCCGGTCGTAGCGGGTCAGCCGGCGCAGCGGGGTGTCGAGGATGTACTGCGCCTGCACCTCAGACAGCTCGAATACGGCCATCAGCCGTTGCTTCGCGGCGGCCGCGTCGTCGCTGGACCGGATGACCTGAATGACCTCATCGATATTGAGCAGCGCGATGATCAGGCCATCGACGAGATGCAGCCGATCGGACCGCTTGCGCCGACGGAACTCACAGCGTCGCCGGACGACATCGATCCTGAAGTCGACGTAGATCTGCAGCAGGTCCCGGAGGCCGAGAAGCTGCGGCCGTCCGTCGACGAGGGCGACGTTGTTGATGCCGAACGTCTCCTCCATCGGGGTGAGGCGATACAGCTCGTCCAGGACGGCCTCGGGCACGAAGCCGGACCGCACCTCGATGACCAGTCGCAGTCCGTGCTTCATGTCCGTGAGGTCCTTGAGGTCCAGGATGCCGTTGAGCTTCCTGGACTGAACGAGGTCCTTGATGCGCTGGATGACGCGCTCCGGGCCGACGCCGTAGGGCAGCTCGGTGACGACGATGCCCATGCGCCGCGGCGTGAGCTTCTCGATCCGGGCCGCAGCCCTGGTGCGGAATACGCCACGGCCGGTCTGGTAGGCCTCCCTGATGCCGTCCAGGCCGACGATCTTCCCGCCGGTCGGCAGGTCGGGACCCGGCACGAACCGCATGAGCGTATCGAGATCGGCGTCCGGGTTCGCGATGAGGTGGCGGGCGGCCGCGACGACCTCGCCGAGGTTGTGCGGCGCCATATTCGTGGCCATCCCGACCGCGATCCCCGACGCGCCGTTGACCAGCAGGTTCGGGAATGCGGCCGGAAGCACCTCGGGCTGACTCTCGGTGCCGTCGTAGTTGGGGATGAACTCGACCGTGTCCTCGTCGAGGAAATTCGTCATCTCCAGCGCGGCCGGCGCCATCCTGGCCTCGGTGTAGCGCATCGCCGCGGGCGGATCCTCGCCGCCGAGCGAGCCGAAATTGCCGTGGCCGTCGACGAGTGACAGCCGCATGGCCCAGGGCTGCGCCATCCGGGTCAGCGCGTCGTAGATGGCGCTGTCGCCGTGCGGGTGCAGGCGACCCATCACCTCACCGACTACCCGAGCGCATTTGACGTGCGCGCGCGTGGGCAGCAGGCCCATCTCGCTCATCTGGTAGAGGATCCGGCGCTGCACCGGCTTGAGCCCGTCCCGCGCGTCCGGCAGGGCGCGCTGGTAGATCACCGAGTAGGCGTACTCGAGGTAGCTGCCGCGCATCTCCTCGGTGACGTCGATATCGATGATGTTCTCCTCGAACTCGGCGTCGTCGTCGACGCCGTTGCCGTTGGTGTTACCGGCGCCGCTGCCGCCTCGGCCGCGGCCGCCTGAGGAGGAGGTTGTCGTAGTGCGTCTGGCCATGCCGCCATTGTGCCGCGCCAGTCAGGTGTCATGCGCGATCCGCGGCGGCGTGCCGGCCGCTCACTGACTGGGCGCGGTCCGAACGGAGCTGGCATCATGAGCGGATGGAGAGCGTGTACGAAGCGGCGGGCGGGTCAGACGGCCTGCTGCTGCTCGCCGACGCGTGGCACGCCAGGGTGCTTGCCGACGAGATCGTCAGCCACGCCTTCAGCCACGGCTACCACCCGCAGCACAGTGAGCGGCTGGCCGCCTATTGGGGCGAGGCCCTCGGCGGGCCGGCCACCTTCTCCCACGGCTACGGCGATGAGACATCCGTGGTGAGGATCCACAGCGGCAACGGCCCGCACGACGAGATGGACCAGCGGGCCATCGCCTGCTTTGACCAGGCGCTGGAAGACGTCGGCCTCACCGCCGAGCCGGTTCGGCAGGTGCTGCACGACTATTTCGCGTGGGCCACGACGACCACGATGGCGCGCTACCACGACTCGGCCGACGACGTTCCCCACGGGTTGGCCATTCCGCGGTGGTCATGGGACGGACTGCAGGCCTGAGCCTTAGTCTCACTCGCAGTCGGCGTGCGCGGCGGAGATTGCCGCCTGAGAAGATGCTGTGATGGAGGTGCTGGCAAGCCGCATCCTGCTGCGACCCGGCAACCTGCGCGCGAGCCGCGATTTCTACCGCGACACGCTAGGCCTGGGGGTCTACCGCGAGTTCGGCCCACCGGACGATCCCGGCACCGTGTTCTTCCTAGGCAGCGGCTTCCTGGAAGTCTCCGGGCGCTCGGATGGCACCACCGGGCGTGCGCTGATGATCTGGCTCCAGGTGCGGGACATCCACGCCGAGCGTGACCGCCTGGCGGCGGCTGGCGTTCGGATCATGCGCGAGCCCGCTGCGGAGCCCTGGGGGCTCACCGAGATGTGGATCGAGGATCCCGATGGGGTTCGGATCGTCCTCGTCGAGGTGCCCGCCGATCATCCGCTGCGGCGGGACGCGCGATCATAGCGCCCGTTAGGTCACGGAGAAGCCACCGTCGACGCGGATGACCTGTCCGGTCACATAGGCACTCGCCGGGCCGGCGAGGAATACGGCCGCCCCGGCGAAGTCGTCGGCAAGGCCGTTCCGCCCGACCATCGTCCGCGCGGCGAGCGCCGCGACCGCCGCTGGGTCGGAGGACAACCGCGTATTCAGCGCAGTCATCACGAAGCCCGGGCACAGCGCGTTGGCGCAGACGCCGTGGGTTGCCCATGCCTCCGACTGCGACCTGGTGAGCGACGCGAGACCGCCCTTGGTGACGCCGTAACCGCCGCTGTTGGCGAAGGCGCGGTCAGCCTGTAGTGAGGTGATGTTGATGATCCGGCCCCAGCCACGCGCGGCCATCTGCGGGCCATAGCGCTGGCCGAGGAGGAACGGGGCCGTCAGATTGACGGCCATGAGCTGGTCCCACTCCTCGGTGGCGAGCTGGCCGAGTGGTGGCCGAATATTGACGCCCGCGCAGTTGACCAGGATGTCTGGCGGCCCGAAGGCGTTGTGCGCCGCGTCGGCAGCCCGGCCAACCTCGGCGCGGTCGCCGAGATCTGCGCTCACCGCTGCCGCAGCGCAGCCAGCCGCCGTCAGCTCGTCGACAGCGTCCGCCAGGTTCGCGGGGTTGCGCGCGATGATGACGACCTTGGCCCCGGCCTGGCCGAGCGCCAGCGCAATGGCCCGGCCGATACCAGAGCTGCCGCCGGTCACGACGGCCACGCGGTTGCCGAGAGAGAAGAGATCGTCGAGGTAGGAACTCACCGCGGCATGTTAGCTGGAGCGCCCGATGTGACCTGGCGCCCGGTGGCACGCTGAGTGCATGACAGCGTGCGCGGAGTGCGGCTATGAGTGTGATTCGCTCGATCACGGCGCGATCCTTGCTGCGGTGCCTTCACTCGCCGAAAGTCACGCGCAGCTGCTGGCATCGGCAGACCCTGACCGCCTCCGCGCGCATCCGCGCGAGGGCAGCTGGTCAGCGCTTGAGTACGGCTGTCACGTGCGCGACGTCATGCGGTTCCAGCGGGACCGTGTGCTGCTGGCACAGGCCGAGGAGACGCCAGAGTTTGCGACGATGCGCCGAGACGAGCGCGCCATCGAGGAGCGGTACAACGAGCAGGAGCCGCTCGCGGTAGCCCGTGAGCTCCTCACGTCAGCCCGCCGACTCGCGGACACCCTGGGAGGCCTGAACTCCGGGGGCTGGCAGCGGACCGGCGTGTATCCCTGGCCTGTCCGCGAGGTACGCACCGTGGAATGGATCGGCCAGCGAACGGCGCACGAGCTAGCGCATCACCTGTTTGACTGCGAGCGCCTGCTGGCTAGCTGAGATGCTTCCCCGTCAGAGCAGCGGGCGGGCTCCGACGAGGCTGAGCGACTGGGTAGCGAGGCGGCATCCGCTTGCCAGTGCCTCACCAGGAGGCTTCTTGTCGAGCCAGGCCGGCAGGAAGCCCGCGATGAACGCGTCGGCCGCGCCCGTGCTGTCGATGATCCGCTCGACCGGCGGAGCGCTGACCCTGATCGGGTCCGGCCGACCGCCCGCGTACATCATCGCTCCCTCAGCTCCGAGCCGCATGACCACTTGCGGGTACCAGGCGTTGAGCACTCTGGCGGCCTGGCTGGGATCGTCCCGCCCGGTCAGCACCTTGCCCTGGTCGGGCTCCACGAACAGCAGCATGGCGCCGTTGGTGAGCTGGAGGAACGGCTCGGCGCCGACTCGGCCGAGCGGAGCGGACGAGGCGCCATCCACCGAGATCGACATCCCGACCTGCTGGGCGCGGCCGAGGGCGGCGAGCACCGCGCTCCTGGACCCGATATTCAGCAGCGTGTAGCCGGATACGTGCAGATGGCTGCCGGGGGTAAACAGATCTTCCGGCAGGTCGTCCGGAGCCAGCGCGGCGTTGGCCCCGGGGTCAGACAGCATCGTGTGGTCGCCCTTGTGGGTGATCATGACCACGCACGTGCCGGTCGGCCGGTCGGGGTCCATCACGAGCCGGGCGTCCACCCCGTAGCCCATCAGCTCCATGTCCCTGTTGCGCCCGGCGATGTCGGCGCCGCGGCGGCCGACGAAGGCGACCTCGCAGCCGTCGACAGCGAGCCACGCGGCCACGTTCGCGCCGGAACCTCCGCCGTGCATGGTGACCGTCGCCGGGGTATCGCTGCCCCTGGCGAGCGGGGCAGTCGCGTGGGCGACCGTGTCGGTCATCAGGTCACCGACGACGACAACGCGGGTCAATGGTCGTCACCACCTTGATCAAAACGACTGAGCCAGGACGGTCGCGGGGTTAGGGAAGCGTTAGTCCTGATCAGGGCCACCGGATAGCAATTTAGCAGCTTAGAGGGGTCTACGGCCTCCGGAAGCGGCGGTTAGGTCCGATTGCTCCCCTAGCCTGGCAACCTCGTCAGCCGTCCGGCGACGATGTGCAGGACGAGCTCCGACTCGGCCGCCAGCCGCTGGTTAAGCCAGCCCAGTTCGTCTCGGAACACCCGGCCAGCCGGGTAGGCCGGCACCAGCCCGGACCCAGTCTCGTCGGTCACGGCGACCACCAGGGCTGAGGTTTGCCGCCAGGCCTCGACGAGGTGATCGATCTCGGTCCGGACGAGCTCCGCCGCCTCTGCGCGGGGCAAACCCGCCTCGTCGGCGCCACGCCACAGGCCAGCGGAGTCCATGACGCCTGCCAGCCAGGTCCCGATACCGTCGACGAGCAGAACGCCGCCCGGGCGGCCCAGCTGGCCGGCGACGTCGAGAGTTTCCTTCGTCGCCCACCAGGACGGTCTCTGGGCCCGGTGCCTGGCAACCCGCGCCGCCCATTCGGTGTCTGGCTGACCGTCCTGGGCAGCCAGCGATTGCCAGGGCCCGGCTGCGACGTACGTCACGCGCGGCTCGCCAGCAAGCCTGAGCTCGGCCTCGGTGGACTTGCCGGAGCGGGCGCCGCCGATGATGAGTGTCCGCCGCGGCCGGCTGTCAGGCCGCTCCCGCGGCGCCACAAGGCTGCTGATGAGCTGTTCGTCTTCCCCCTGGCAGACCTGCCACAGCTCGCAGCGGCGGCCGAGCTCGCCCGCAGAAGTGACCCGGTGGTCGGTGTAGAGCGCCACGATGGTGGTCCGCGCGTGCACCAGTCCCGTCTGCCGGAGCCGGCCGAGCTGAGCGGGATTGGTTAGCAGGTCGAGCAGGGCGAGGTCGTACGGTGCGGCACCGGCCGGCGGTTGGGGCTGGTGGCCAGGCCCGGCGGCCAGCAGCAGGCGGCTGCCATCCGGGCCGGTGATGTCAAAGCCCCCTGGCACCGCGTCGATTCGATGCGCTGAGGTCGATGGCGACCCCGTTCCCCCAGGCGGTGGCCCGCCGGGCGTGAACTCCACGACCCCGTCCACCACCACCCCACCTGGTTTCCGCCGCAGGCCCGCGGAACTCGCGCGTCGGCAGGACGCGCACCCGCAGCCGGGCTCCGGCCAGCCGCCCGCGCCGCCGGTTCCGGTCAGGACCACGTCCACTGGGCTACCCGATGGTCGATGCTGGTTACGATGGCGGCCTTGATCCTAGCTAGGAGCGCGCGAATGAGCTGGACCTGGCAACTGGAGAAGGAAGACGGGACGGTCGTGGTCGGCCGCGATCTGGTGAAGGAGACCTGGATCAGCCAGGGCGACGCGGAGAACTGGCTCGGCGAGCACTTCGCCAGTCTGCTCAACGCCGGCGTAGACCAGGTCACGCTGCTGGAGGACGGCCGGGTTGAGTACGGCCCCATGAGCCTGCACCCGCCGCCTGAGTAGCCGACCGAGCGGCACGCGGCGCGGCGGGTGTCGGCGTCGGCGTCGGTCGCAGGTCAGACCTTGTCGCCGGGCCTGACCTTGGGCTTGGGCACTCGCATCCGGCGCATGCTGATTCCCCGCATGGTGGCGTACAGGACGACGCCCTGAGTGCTCTGGCCCGGGTAGCGCTCCGCGGCCAGGCGCTTGATCTTGGTGCCGACCCACCAGCCCTCGCCGAGCATCACGAGCAGCAGGAAGATCACCAGGACGTCGGCGATGAGCTTGGCGGAGGCGCTGGGAATGACCAGCAGCACGACCAGGACAAACACCATGATCATGTAGTACTCGCCGATGCCGCGGCGGGCGTCGACGACGTCCCTGGCCAGAGCGCGGACCGGCCCCTGGTCCTTACGCGGCAAAGCCCACTGCTCGCCACGCTGGTAGGCCGCGGTCTTGCGCATCCGATCGGAGCGGTCGCGGTCGCGTGACTGCCGCGTGGCAGCCTTGCGGTCGGCCGGGGCCTGATAGGGCTGGCGGCGGTTGGCCTGTGCCGCACTGCGCTTGGGCGTGGGGACGCCCTTGGGCGCTGTCACACCAGGTCGCGGTCGGCTCTCGGCACTGCCGTCAGCGTCGGCTGCCTGGTCGGTCTCGAGGACCTGGGAGGTCTCGGTTGAGCGTCGTCGGAACACGTCTACAGCCTACCGGGACGAAGGCCGCAGAACTTCCTGGCGCGCTACGCAAGATCTGCTGGCCCGCCCCGCCCGTCCGTGGTGACGGTGCATGCACCCACGTCGTAGGCTGGTGTCAAGATCTGGCTGGAATTTATCCGTTGCGCGGGGTGCCGGGCGTCCTAACCCCGGACGCTGCAGCGGCACACTTCCGACGAGGGGATGGTCGCGCCCATGGGCGTCATGAAGCGGGTCACGATGGTCTTCCGCGCTAAGGCCAATAAGGCGCTCGACCGGATGGAAGATCCTCGCGAGACCCTGGATTACTCCTACCAGACCCAGCTTGAGCTGTTGCAGAAGGTCCGCCGCGGCGTGGCGGACGTCGCAACCTCGCGCAAGCGTCTGGAGCTGCAGGTCAACCAGCTCAACCAGCAGGCGACCAAGCTGGACCGGCAGGCGCGCGACTCGCTCGCGGCCGGCCGCGAGGATCTGGCGCGCGAGGCGCTGACCCGCAAGGCTGGGCTGCAGTCCCAGCTGCAGGACCTCCAGACTCAGTACGAATCGCTGCAGGGCGAGGAGGAGAAGCTCACCCAGGCCTCGCAGCGCCTGCAGGCCAAGGTCGATGCCTTCCGGACGAGGAAGGAGACCATCAAGGCCACCTACACCGCTGCCGAGGCTCAGACCCGGATCAACGAGGCCTTCTCCGGCATCTCCGAGGAAATGAGCGATGTCGGCATGGCCATCCAGCGGGCCGAGGACAAGACGGCCCAGATGCAGGCCAGGGCGGGTGCCCTGGACGAGCTCATGGCCTCCGGCGCCCTGGATGACCTGGTCAGCGGTCCGCATGACGACATCCAGGCCGAGCTCGACCGGATGGGCGCGGGCCACGGAGTGGACCGGGAGCTCGAGCAGATGAAGCGGGAGCTCTCGCAGAGCGCGCCACCCCAGCTGGAGGGTGCGTCCCCGAACGGAGCCAGCGCCGCGTCGGCGATCGAGCAGGCAGCGCCAGTCGAGCAGGCAGAGCCGGTTGGGCAGGCAGAGCCGGTGGAGGCCGAGCCGGTGGAGGCCGAGCCGGTGGAGCCGGCGGAGGCGCGGGAGCCGGAGTGATCGTCCGGATCCTCGGCGAGGGTCAGCTCGAGATTCCGGATTCGGCGGTCGACGAGCTCAATCAGCTCGACCAGGCGGTGGAGTCTGCGGTCGAGCAGAGCGACGAGGCTGCCTTCGCGCCCGCCCTCGCGGCGCTGCTCGCGAGGATCAGGGCGGTTGGCTCGCCAGTCAAGGCAGACGATCTGCGGCCGTCCGAGCTGATCATCCCCCAGCCGGACGCGACCATGGACGACGTGCGCAAGTTGCTGACCGACGAGGGCCTGATCCCGGGCTGAGGCCTGACTGGGCCCTTTCCGTGCGCTTCCCCAGGCGGGCAATGGCGGATAAATGCCGCGGCTGGCGGGAACGAGACGGCCGTGCTAACCGTTTAATCAGTAGGTGCTGAGCGTGCTTGCAGGCGGGGCGCAGCGATTCAGGGCAGGGTAGAAGATGCCCTGCCCTGAGTAGTGCTCGGTATCGGGTGTAATGAGGTAAGTAGAGCGGCCAAGTGAGCCGCTCGGATAAGGGAGGCGGCGCCGATGGCGCGCACTCGCTACGCGTCTGACCCCGGGCTTGTTGCCCGGATGGGCGCGACCATGTTCCTGCTCGGCGTGGTCATCGCCGGGTTCGCCACGGGACTGGTGTACCTGATCATGTGGTTCTCTCAAGCGCGTCATGGCGGTGGCGGCGGCGCGCAGCTCAACGTGGGCGCCTTCATCTTCTTCGCCGCGGTGATCGGCATCGGCAGCGCGCTCGCCTCCTACTACTGGTCAGACAAGATCGCCCTGGCCACGTCCGGCGCGCAGCTTGTCGGTCCGAACGACGGGCCGGAGGCGCGGCGGCTGCACGAGATCGTCGACCGGATCTGCGCGATGGCCGACATGCCCAAGCCGCGCGTGGCGATCGCCCCGACGTCCGTGCCTAACGCGTTTGCCACCGGCCGCAACAGCAAGGTCGCGGTCGTGTGCGCGACCCGCGGCATCCTCGATCCCAACAGGCTGGACAACAGCGAGCTCGAGGGCGTGCTTGCCCACGAGATATCCCACGTCGCGCACAAGGACGTGGCCGTGATGACGATCGCCTCGGTGGTGGGCATTATTGCCGCGCTGATGGTGCGGTTCGCGTTCTACTCCGAGCTGTTCGGCGGTGGGCGCCGAGGCGGGAACGGCAACAACCAGAGCGCGGCGCTGCTCATCCCCCTCGTCATGGCGCTGAGCATTGTCTTCTACGCCGTCAGCTTCCTGCTGATCAGGCTGCTGTCGCGGTACCGGGAGCTATCGGCCGACCGTTCCGGAGCCTTGCTGACCGGACAGCCGTCCGCGCTGGCGAGCGCGCTGGTGAAGGTCACCGGGGACATGGGCCGGATCCCGACGAAAGATCTCCGCGAGGCAGCGCACCTGAACGCTTTCTACTTCACCCCGGCGCTGCGGCCCGGCGACGGGCTGGCCACGATCTTCTCGACGCACCCGCCGCTCAAGCGCCGGCTGGCCCAGCTGGAGAAGATCTCCGATCAGCTCGGGCAGGCAGCCATCAGGTAGCACCGCTGGAGGTAGCTGGTGGGATTCCTGGACGCCCTGCTCGGCCGGACCAAGCCCGTGCAGGCGAACCTCGACGAGCTGTTCGCGCTGCCGAACGCTGCACTGACCCTGGAGGCGGGCACGGACTTCCGGCCCACCGGCTCGGGCTCGGTGTGCTTCAGGGCCGCCGAGGGCAAGGCCTTCAGCGATATCGAGAAGGACGTCACCGAGCTCTTGAGCATGGGCAAGGACAGCGCGCCCGTGCAAGTGACGACCGACTCCTACCGCTTCACGTGGCTGGTCTGCAAGCACTCCCCGGACGACGCGGAAGGCCTGGTCACGGACCTGCACGCGGTGAACTCCTCGCTGGAGGCCGGCGGCTTCGGCCCGCAGCTGCTCTGCACGATCATGGCCTTCCGTGACTCGGGCGGGCGCTCGCTCGGCATCGTCTATCTGTATAAGCGGGGCACGTTCTACCCGTTCGCGCCGCTGTCCGGGCAGCGCCGCGACAACGCGCTGGAACTCCAGATCCGTGGCGTGCTCGGCGCTGACCTGAAGATCGAGCGCGACCTTGAGCGGTGGATGGCGATCTGGGGCGCGCCAGGCCTGTAGCCCGCTAGGGCAGCGCCAGCATCTGGTCGAGTGCGGCCCGCGCCTGGTCGGCGGTCTTGTCCTCGACGGTGATCTGGTTCACCAGGCGGCCGTCGGCCAGCGACTCGAGCGCCCAGACCAGGTGCGGCAGGTCGATCCGATTCATGGTGGAGCAGTAGCAGACCGTCTTGTCGAGGAATACGACGGTTTTGTCCGGATTACTGGCGGCGAGGCGCTGCACCAGGTTGAGCTCGGTGCCGACGGCCCAGGCTGAGCCGGACGCCGCCTGCTCGATCGTCGAGATGATCTTCTCCGTCGACCCGATGTAGTCAGCTGCCAGGACCACCTCGTGCTGGCACTCCGGGTGCACGATGACGTTGACGTCGGGGACGCGGGCCCGCACGTCGGCCACACACTCCGGGGCGAACCGGCCGTGCACCGAACAGTGGCCGCGCCAGAGGATCATCGTCGCGTCCCGAAGCTGCTCGGGATCCAGGCCGCCGGTGTCGCCCGGCGCGTGCGGGTCCCAGACGACGCAGTCGTCCAGGCTCATCCCCATCTCCAGCACGGCGGTGTTGCGGCCTAGGTGCTGGTCGGGGAGGAACAGCACCTTGCTGCCCTTGGCCAGTGCCCAGGCCAGGGCTCGGCGCGCATTGGACGACGTGCAGACCGTGCCGCCGTGCCGGCCCGTGAAGGCCTTGATGTCGGCGGATGAGTTCATGTACGTCACGGGCACGACCTCATCGGCGAGGCCGAGGTCCTCCAGGGCCTCCCAGCACTGCTCGACCTGGTTATAGGTAGCCATGTCTGCCATCGAGCAGCCAGCAGCCAGGTCCGGGAGCACGACCTTCTGGTCTGCGGAGGTCAGGATGTCGGCCGATTCCGCCATGAAGTGGACGCCGCAGAACACGACGAACTCCGCGTCCGGCCTGGCCGCAGCCTCCCTGGCGAGCTTGAACGAGTCACCGGAGACGTCAGCGAACTGGATGACCTCGTCGCGCTGGTAGTGGTGGCCGAGGATGAAGGCGCGCTCGCCCAGGGCGGACCTTGCGGCCCTGGCCCGGTCGACGAGCGCGGGATCGCTGGCCGGCGGCAGATCGCCCGGGCACTCGACGCCCCGCTCGGCGGCCGGGTCGGCCGCGGCGCCGAGGACGAGCAGTGGCAAGGACCGCCCGCCTGCCGCTCCCGATGGCGGGGCGGCCGGCAGGGTCCGGCCTGGCATCGTCGTCATAGCGGCTCCGATCTCAGCTACTTATCGTCTGAGTGACGATACCATCGTAGTACCCTCGGAGTGCCCCGGGCGCCGTCCCCTGCGGGTGACTGCGGCCTGGCAGAGCGCCCGGCTGGCCCGGAATGAGCGGGCCGGGATTATCGTTGTGAGTGCAGGATGGGTCCTGTCCATGGGCAGCGGCCCGTACAGCACGGACCGAGACACCCGACGCAGGAGCGATTGCAGATGACAGTTCAGGACACGGCGACCACCCAGGGCGTCCTTCTCACCGACGTGGCAGCCGCGAAGGTGAGCAGCCTGCTCCAGCAGGAGGGCCGCGACGACCTGCGGCTCCGCATCGCCGTACAGCCCGGTGGCTGCTCTGGTCTGCGCTACCAGCTCTACTTCGACGAGCGGGAGATGGACGGCGACGTCGTCAGCAAGTTCGGCGCCGTCCAGGTGGTGACCGACCGGATGAGCTTCCCGTACCTCGGCGGGGCCACCATCGACTTCGTCGACACGATCGAGAAGCAGGGATTCACGATCGACAACCCGAACGCCACGGGTTCGTGCGCCTGCGGCGACTCGTTCCACTAGTCCGGCACGACCAGCTGGGCCGGCCCCGTCGGCCCGGCGCGCTCGTCCTGGTTCTGTTTAGCATCTCCAGCGCGGCAAGCTGCCGCCGGGCGACCAGCCCGGCGGCAGTTTCGCGTCCGCGCGCTTCGACACTCCGGCTGTGCGGGTAGGACAGGCGCCGGGCACCCGATCTGGTGGGAAGCCCTCAGTCGCGCCGGCCGGGCCTGCGTGTAGCCTGTGCGCGCGACCCTGGCGAACAAGACGGAGCCCATCAAATGCGCATTGCTGTGACCGGATCGATCGCGACCGACAACCTGATGACCTTCCCCGGCCGATTCGCCGAGCAGTTCCTGGCGGACAAGCTGGACAAGATCTCGCTGTCGTTCCTGGTCAGCGGCCTTGAGATCCGTCGCGGGGGAGTAGCCGCCAACATCGCTTTCAGCCTCGGTTACCTCGGCCTGCGGCCGCTCCTGGTCGGCACCGTCGGTGCCGACTTCGGCGAATACCGCAGCTGGCTGGACGAGCACGGGGTCGACACCAGCCTGGTGCGCACGTCCGATCGGTTCCACACAGCGCGCTTCGTCTGCACGACGGACGCCGACCTCAACCAGATCGCCTCGTTCTACCCGGGCGCCATGAGCGAGGACGCGAGCCTCGACCTGAGCGCGCTCGTTGGCCAGGCCGACCTCGTGCTGATCGGGGCCGGCGACCCGTCAGCGATGCTCAGCCTGACCCGCCAGTGCCGTGACCTGCGGATCCCGTTCGCCGCTGACACCTCTCAGCAGCTCGCGGTGCTGGAGGGAGACCAGATCCGGCAGCTGATCGGCGGTGCGGAGTACCTGTTCAGCAACGAGTACGAGGCGTCCCTCACTGAGCACAAGACGGGCTGGACCGCCGAGGAGCTCATCGCCCAGGTGGGAACGCGAGTGACCACGCTTGGTGCCGACGGCGTCCGGGTGGACCGGCAGGGCGAGTCGCCGATCGTGGTGGGCCCGGTGAAGGACGTGAACCCGGTAGACCCCACCGGCACCGGCGATGCGTTCCGGGCCGGCTTCCTTGCGGCCGTCGCGTGGGGTCTCGGCCTCGAGCGAGCCGCCCAGCTTGGCAACCTCGTGGCGGTCGAAGTCCTGGAGACCACCGGGCCGCAGGAGTACGCGCTCGAGCCTGCCGAGCTCGTCGCGCGGTGCCGGACCTCCTACGGGGATGCGGCCGCCGATGACGTGGCGGCACACCTGAGCTAGCGCTTTTTCGGATCGGAACGGGGCCGTTCCGCGCCGGTCTGCTTGACATAGGAGCGAGCCATGCTGGGTCTAGCCGGGAGCGCGGCGGCTGCGGTCGTGGGCACCGCGTCCGCCGGCTACCACGGGCCACCTGAGCTCACCGTCGCCTGGGCGTTCTCGTCGTGGACGCTCGACCCGTGGGCTCTTGCCGTGATCGCGGTGGTCGGCGGCGGGTACCTGGCCGGAGTGCGCACCGTGCGCCGGCGCGGCGAGCCGTGGCCGACCGGCCGGGTCGTGCTGTTCTGCGGCCTCGGACTCGGCTTCGGCATCATCGCGACGATGTCGTTCGTCGCGGTCTACTACCCGGTCCTGTTCTACATCCGGTCGGTGCAGACGGTTCTGGTGCTGCTCGTGGTGCCGCTGTTCCTTGCACTGGGCCGGCCGCTGTCGCTGATTGGAGCGGTCTCACCAGGCGCCGGGCAGCGGCTGCAGGGCATCATCGGCAGCCGGGTAGCCCGGCTGGTCACCTTCCCACCGATCACCACGTTTGTGCTGGTACTGACGCCATTCCTGATCTACTTCACGCCGTGGTACGCCGCCGGGTTTACCTCGGGGCTGGTGGCGCAGCTCACCAGGGTCGCGCTGCTCGTGCCGGGGTTCGTGTTCTTCTGGACGCTGCTGCGCGTCGACCCGGTGCCCCGCGCGTACCCCTACGTCGTCACGCTGTGGATTACCGCCGCTGAGGTCGTCGGTGATGCCGTGCTCGGCATCGCGGTGATCGCCAGCACCAGCTTGCTCGCCGGCCCGTACTATCACGGGCTGGCCCGGCCGTGGGGGCCGACACTGGCGACCTCCCAGGTTCTCGGCGGTGGCGTGCTGTGGATCCTGGGCGACATTGTCGGCCTGCCGTTCCTGGCGGCTCAGCTGATCCAGATGATGCGCGAAGACGAGGCGGATGCTCGGATCATCGACGCCGAACTCGACGCGCAGGACGCCCGGGCTGCAGCGAACACCGCGGCGGCGGGGTTGCCGGTCGGCGCTGATTCCGGTGCCGATGGTGTCAGTGTGTCCGGTGGTGCTCAGGTAGCCACTGAGGCGGGCCCGGTGGCGATGCAACGGCCGTGGTGGGAGACCGATAGCAGATTCGCCGACCGATTCCGGGCCCTCGACGACCCGGACTAGGGCATCAAAGGGCGGTTTGCTGCCCCTCTAGGGGCAGCAGGGGTCCCGCCACGCCTAATAACATCTGCGGATCACGAAGGACCAGCCGATGGGCAGGTCGCTAGCCCCGACGAACTCCTGTGACTTCAGCGTGCACCAGGCCGGGAGGTCGGTCCTGGCGGCAGGGTCGTCGGCGAGCACCTCGACGGTCTGGCCGATCGGCACCTCCCGGATGCGGTCCGCGAGCATGATGATCGGCACCGGGCACTTCTTGCCGAGCGCGTCGAGCGTCAGGGACGGCCGCCGGTTCGAGGGGGTCACGGCGTTACCTCCGGCGTTCACTGGGTGCCTGCCCGGACAGTCTCGCGTATCCGGGCGACGATCGGCGGCAGGGCCTCGAGGAAAGCTGTAACCGCCTGGTCACTGGCCGCCCGAGGGAGCGACACCCTAACGTTGCCGTGCGTGAGCGCGCCCATGGCCGCGAGGACGTGGCTGGGCTGCCTGGTGTCGGCCACGCAGGCGCTGCCCGATGACACCGAGAACCCGGCCCGGTCCAGCTCGGTCACCAGCGCCTCGCCGTCCACGTAGAGGCAGGAGAACGTCACGATGTGCGGCAGCCTTGCGTCGGGATCACCGTGCACGACCGCGTCGGGCACCCGCGCGGGCACGGTCGCGCGGATCCGCGCGACGAGAGCGCGGAGCACGCCGTCCACCGCAGCCCGCTCCCCGCTCACGGCGGTAAGGGACGCAGCAGCGGCGAGGATCTCCGGCACGTTGGGGAAGCCAGGGACGCGCCGGCCTTCCCGGTCATCGGGCGGGAACGGCTCGCGCCAGCGGGCCGTGCGGCGGACGGCCAGCACGCCGACGCCGGCGGGCCCACCCCACTTGCGCGCGCTGGCGGTCAGCAGCGACCAGCCGTCGGGCACCGGCAGGCGGCCGGCCGAGGCGGCCGCGTCGACCAGCAGGGGAACGCGGGCGCGCGCACACGCCTCGGCGGCCTCGGCGACCGGCTGGATCGTGCCGACCTCGTGGTTGGCCGACTGCAAGCAGGCGAGCAAGGTTCGGTCGCGCGCCGCCGCGGCGGCAAACTCGGCGACGTCCGCCCGGCCCAGCTCGTCCACGCCGGTGATGCTGACCGCGGCGTCCGTAACGCGGTGCAGCCAGTCCGCAGCGTTCAGCACGGCTGAGTGTTCGACCGCGCTGGCCAGCACGTGGCCGGGACCGCGGCTGGCTGACTGGCGGGCCTGGACGGCCCCGAGCACGGCCAGGTGGATGGCCTGGGTGCCGGAGCTGGTGAACGACAGCTCGTCCGGCCGGCAGCCCAGCTCAGCTGCCACCGACTCACGCGCCTGGTCCAGCAGGAGCTGGGCCCGCCGTCCTTCGCGGTGCAGCCTGGCCGGGTCGGCCCAGCCGTCGTCCAGCGCAGCGAGCAGGGCGTCGCGGGCGCTCGGATGCAGCGGCTCTGCCGACGCTGCATCGAAGTAGCCGCCGCCGGTCAACCCCACTCCGGTGCCTGCCGGATCGGGGCCGGCTGTCGCGTTCATCCCGGCCGCCATAAACCCGACCCTAGGTCAGTGCGGGCGCAGGTAACGAACGCGCATGCACGCCGGGGGTACCCCCTGCGGCGACTGGTCGGCGTTGTACTGTTTTCCACGACAGGCTGTAGGACGTTGGACCCTATCCGGCCGCTGGCGCCGGGACTTAGCTGCGGGAAGGCCACTTGTGAGTCCCCATCACCGCGCCGCGCCGGACGGTGGCCCGGGTCCGGGCGTGCGATCGCGGCTGATCCGGCGCTGGTTGCCGAGCGGAGTTCTGGCCGCCGGGCTTGTCATCCTGACGACCGGCTGCGATGCCACGACGGTCGAGCGTCTCGGGCTCCGCAACCCGCTCACCAGTCAGGCCAAACTCATCGTGGATCTCTGGCAGGGCGCCTGGATCGCCGCGCTGGCAGTGGGAGCGGTCGTCTGGGGCGGCATCTTGTGGGCGGTCATTTTCCACCGCAAGCGCAGCGACCAGATCCCGCACCAGGTTCGCTACAACCTGCCGATTGAGATCCTCTACACGGTCGTCCCGTTCATCATGGTCGGCGTGTTGTTCTACTTCACCGCCAGGGACGAGAACAAAATCACCTCGTTGTCGGCGAAGCCGGCGGTCGTCGTCGACGTGACCGGATTCCAGTGGAGCTGGGAGTTCCAGTACCCGCAGTACACGGTGAAGAACTCCGCGCACGGGGTCACCGAGGTCGGCCCCATGTGGAACGGCCGGCTGTCCGCGCCGGACAACGGCAGCAATTGCCTGAACCCGCAGACCCCGCAGGACTGCAATCTGCCGCTGCTGGAGATTCCGGCGCACGAGACCGTCCGCTTCAACCTCGTGTCCAACGACGTCGTGCACTCGTTCTGGATCCTGCCGTTCGACTTCAAGCGCGACGTCCTCCCCGACCATCCGAACCACTTCGATGTGTTCCCGACCGCGACCCTGTACAGCGGCCCGGACACCATCGGCAGGTGCTCGGAGCTGTGCGGGCTTTACCACAGCCGGATGCTCTTCCGGATCAAGATCGTGACCCCGGCCCAGTTCACGGCCTGGATCACGGCTCAGCAGAAGATGCAGAACGCCTCCGGGGGTGCCCAGTGACCACGTACCAGCAGCCCGCCCCGCAGGCCGTCACGACCGGGCGCCCGTATCGCAAGGGATCGATTCTCGCTGACTGGCTGACGTCGACTGACCATAAGATCATCGGTCACTTGTACTTGATCACGTCGTTCGCGTTCTTCCTCATCGGCGGCGCGATGGCGATGATCATGCGGGCGCAGCTCATGGGGCCCGACAACTCGATCGTGTCCGACCAGCAGTACAACGAGCTCTTCACCATGCACGGCACGATCATGCTGCTGCTGTTCGCGACGCCGCTGTTCGTCGGCTTCGCGAACGAGATCATGCCGCTGCAGATCGGCTCCCCGGACGTGGCGTTCCCACGGCTGAATCTGCTCAGTTACTACTTCTTCCTGTTCGGCGGCTCGATCCTGCTGCTGAGCTTCCTCACGCCGGGCGGCGCGGCGGCCTTCGGCTGGTACGCCTACGCCCCGCTGACCAGCGCGCAGTTCTCGCCGGGTGTCGGCGGTGACATGTGGATCATGGGCCTGACCCTGTCGGGGCTTGGCACCATCCTCAGCGGCGTCAACTTCGTCACGACGATCCTGTGCATGCGCGCGCCTGGCATGACCATGTTCCGGATGCCCATGTTCACCTGGAACATCCTGCTGACGTCCGTCCTCGTGCTGCTGGCCTTCCCCGTCCTCGCGGCGGCCCTGCTCGTGCTGGAGATCGACCGCAAACTCGGTGCTCAGGTGTTCTCCGCGAACAGCGGCGGGGCCATCTTGTGGCAGCACCTGTTCTGGTTCTTCGGCCATCCCGAGGTCTATATCGTGGCGTTGCCGTTCTTCGGCATCGCCACCGAAGTCCTGCCGGTGTTCGCGCGCAAGCCGCTGTTCGGCTACAAGGGACTTATCGCGGCCACGGTGGCGATCGCCGGGCTGTCGATGACCGTGTGGGCGCACCACATGTTCACCACCGGCGCCGTGCTGCTGCCGTTCTTCTCGTTCATGACCTACCTGATCGCCGTGCCGACCGGGGTGAAGTTCTTCAACTGGCTGGGCACAATCTGGCGCGGCCAGCTGACCTTCGAGCCAGCCATGACCTTCATCCTGGGTTTCCTGATCGTCTTCCTGTTCGGCGGGCTCACCGGCGTGATCCTTGCCTCACCGCCACTCGACTTCGCGGTCAGCGACTCCTACTTCGTGGTCGCGCACTTCCACTATGTGCTGTTCGGCACGGTGGTGTTCACCATGTTCGGCGGGTTCTACTTCTGGTGGCCGAAGTGGACCGGCAAGATGCTCGACTACCGGCTCGGGAACCTGCACTTCTGGCTTGTGTTCATCGGCTTCAACATGACGTTCCTCGTGCAGCACTGGCTGGGGGTCATGGGCATGCCGCGACGGATCGCGAACTATCCGTTCCTGCCACACCTGGCCACGACGCTCAACGACGTCTCCTCGATCGGGTCCTTCATCCTCGGCGCTTCGACGTTCGTGTTCCTGTACAACGTCTACATCACGTGGAAGCGGGGCGAGACGGTCACCGCCGACGATCCGTGGGGCTTTGCGAACTCGCTCGAGTGGGCAACGTCGTGCCCGCCGCCGCGGCACAACTTCACTTCCATCCCGCGGATCAGGTCCGAGCGCCCGGCGTTCGACCTGCACTACCCGCACATCAGGTCCGGCCGCGACCGGCACGCTGAGTTGGACGCCCAGCACTCGATCGGAGCGGGATCGTGAAGGTAGAGGGCTACCTCTTCATCGGCTGCGCGTTCTTCTTCGGCGCCTCCGACGTCGTGTACTGGTACTTCTCCAAGGACCCGACGGGGACGACTGCCCTTGCGCTGGCTGTCCTGCTGGCCAGCCTCATCGGCTACTACACGCTCTTCACCGGGCGACGGCTGCCGGAGCGGCCTGAGGACAGCCCAGAGGGCGAGATCGACGAAGGCGTCGGCGAGCTGGGCTTCTTCAGCCCGCACAGCTGGTGGCCGCTGTTCGTCGGCCTGGGCGCGGCGCTCGCCGCCATCGGCGTCGCGATTGGCTGGTGGCTTTTCCTCATCGGGATGCTGGCCACCATCCTGTCCGTGATCGGGTTCGTCTTCGAGTACTACCGCGGCCACTACGCGCACTAGATCTGCCGGCCGGCCTGAGCGGCTCGGAGCGACTCGGCGCCGGTGAGGATGGCGGCACCGAGCAGCACGGTGTCCTTGAGCAAGTTCTCGCCCAGCATGGACAGCCGCGGCACGCCATGCCCCTCCTGCCAGGATTCGGGCGTGGTGACCAGGAAGCTGAGCGTCCCGAGGAAAAGCCCCGCGGCACCGAAGCTGCCAGCAGCAGACGCCCGGGGCGCGACCGGCCTCGCCGCGATCAGCGAGCCCAGGGTGATCTGCATGACCCCGACGAGTCTCTCGAGCTTCTGTGCGCCCAGCTTCTGGCGAAGCCGCGAGGTGAGCGGGCTTGCTGTCACCAGAACATCTGCGTTCTGGACCTCGTAGTCCGTGAACTTCAGTGCACCGATCCACAGCAGAGTGGTCGCCAGCCCGCCGCGCATGACCGCGGATCCTGCGGACGACAGACCAGCGGCCGGATTGCGTCGTGCGTGCATCGCATGCCTCCCATTGTGGTGTGCCGCGGGCGCGGCGGCCGCCGCTCCGGCCGCTAGCGGGCTACCGGGTCCCAGCCGCGAAGGTGCCTGACTGACTGGCGGTACTCCCACTCGATCGCGTCCTTGAGCAGGTGGGCGAGCCGTCCGCCGGTAGTGATGCCCGCGATGTCAGCAACCCCGCGGCTGGTCCCGACCGAGACGACGAATCCCTTGTCGTGGAAGGTGAACTCCTCTGGTGGCTTACCCCTCAGCTCCGCCTCGAGGTTGCGGGCGACCGTCTCGCCCTCTTCCAGGGCCACCTGCGCCAACGGGGGCAGCACGTGGCCCGTGTCCGGGTCCACGACCGATGCGAGGTCACCGGCGACGTAGATATCCGGGCGGTCCAGGACGCGCAGGTACCGGTCGACCTTGACGCGCCCGTTGTGGCCGCACGGCAGGCCCGAGTCGGCCACGATCTCGGGCGCCTTGAGCCCTCCTGCCCAGACGAACACGCCGCCATCGACGAGCTCGCCATCCTGGAGCCGGAAGCCGTCAGCAGTGGCCGCGGCGATCTTCGCGTTTGTGCGGACCTGGACCCCGAGATCAGAGAGGATCTTGGTGGCCTTGGCGATCAGCTGGGGTGAGGAGCCAGCCAGGATGGTGGGGCCCGCCTCGACGAGCTGCACGGAGGGCCGGTCCGCCGCCAGGCCATGGCTCGTGGCCGCCTCGGGCAGCATCTCGGCGAGCTCGCCGGCCAGCTCGACTCCGGTAGCACCACCGCCGCCGACCACCACGGTCGCCAGGGAGCGCTGCCGATCGGGATCGGCGGCAGCAGCGGCAGCATCGAGCGCCTTGCTGACTGCCGCCCACACCTGCTCAGCGTCGCTCGCCGAGTACAGCGACAGCGTGCGCTCGGCCAGGCCCGGAATAGCGAAGTCGTTGGGCCTGCTGCCGAGCGCCAGCACCAGTCGCTGCCAGCCGATCGGCCCAGCGCCGGTGAGCAGCCGCCGGCCCGCCAGGTCGAAGCCGGTGATCTCGGTCTGGAGGAAGCGGACGCGCTTGCCAATGATGTCCTGGAGCGGGATGCGCACCGCGTCGGCGGCGCGAGTGCCGCCCGCGACCCTGGGCAGCTCGGTGAGCGCCTGGTGGTAGTCGTGCCGGTCGACCAGGGTCAGCTCCGTCTGGGGCTTGTCACGCAGCTTGCCCGTGAGGCGAAGCGCGACATGCAGACCGGCGTAGCCCGCCCCGGCGACCACGATCTGCTCGCTGCTTTCTGTGGTGGCTGCGTTCTCCATGTGCTGTCGGCCTTTCTGCGGGAAATGGTGCCTGACTAGCTAGCTCCGGAGGAACGCCAGCAGATCTGCGTTGAACCGGTCCTGATGGGTGGCGGTGAGGCCGTGCGGCGCACCCGGATAGTAGATCTCCTTGGCGCCCTTGATGAGTCTGGCCGCCTTCCTGGCTGTGTCATTGACGGGAACGATCTGGTCGTCCTCTCCATGCAGGACCAGGGTCGGGATATCGAACCTCGCGAGATCCTCGGTGAAGTCGGTTTCGGAGAACGCCTTGATGCAGTCGTAGGAGTTCTTGAGACCGGACTGCATGCTCCATAGCCAGAACTGATCCAGTGCGCCCTGCGAAACCTTGGCACCCTGCCGGTTCGCGCCGTAGAACTGAGCCGCGAATTCCTTGTAGAACTGCGATCGGTCCTTGAACAGTTCTGAGCGCAGGTCGTCGAGCACCTTCAGCGGAGTGCCCTCCGGATTGGCCGCGGTCTTGACGACCAGCGGCGTCACCGCGGAGACCAGGACCGCCTTCGTGACCCGGCTGGTGCCGTGGCGGCCGATGTATCGGGCGACTTCGCCGCCACCGGTGGAGTGTCCTACCAGCGTCACGTCCCTGAGATCGAGGGCCTCGATGACGGCGGCAAGATCGTCAGCATAGGCGTCCATGTTGTTCCCCGATGACGCCTGGCTGGACCGGCCGTGGCCACGCCGGTCGTGGGCGACCGCGCGGAAGCCGTTCTGCGCAAGGAACAGCAGCTGGCCGTCCCAGGCGTCAGCGCTCAGCGGCCAGCCGTGAGAGAAGGCCACAGCCGGGCCACTGCCCCAGTCCTTGTAGTAGATTTCCGTGCCGTCGCTGGTGGTGATCGTGCCCATGGCTGACCTCCTCGGCTCCGGTGATGGAAGAACGCTTGCCTTTTTGCCCAGGGCGAGGCCGGCGCACACCGCGTCGTTGCCAAGACTTGACTCTCAGGCCAGCCAGCCAGGGATCTTCTGCCCGGGCAGGAAGCCAGGACCGCAGCTAGTGCTGGTCCTCGCCGGGGTGTGACTCGGCCGGCGCTCCGGTGGCTCCAGCCACCTCACCGCGGCCGCCCGTTCCGTCAGTCTCCGCGCGCTGGCCGTCACCGTGACCGTTGCCGTGCCCGTTCCCGTGGATGTGCTCAGGCGCCGGCACGCTCTCGGTGACGACCTTGTAGAGCCGTTCGCGCACCCGGCCGAGCCCGCCGCGCATGCCGGGCGGCGGCACCTCGGATTCTGCTCTCTCGCCCGACGGCAGAGCGGGGTGGCTCGTGCGCGACGTCAGCACCGCCAGGGCGTCCTCGTCGAGCGGCCGGGTTTCCTCGATGTACTCGCCGCCCGGCAGCTGCCGGATGATTCCGGTCTCCACGCCGTGCTCGAGCAGGTGGTAGTCCTTGCGCTGCAGGCCGAAACAGATGCGCTTTGTGAGCCAGTAGGCGATCACCGGGCCGACGAAGATAGTGACCCTGGCAATCCAGGTGGTCCAGTACAGCGGGATGTCGAGGTGATCGGCGATGAGGTCGTTGGCACCCTCGGCCCACAGGATCCCGTAGAAGGTGATTGTCGCGATACCGATGGCGGTCCGGGTGGGCGCATTCCGCGGCCGGTCGTTCATGTGGTGCTCACCGCGGTCGCCGGTGACCCACTGTTCCAGGAATGGCCAGAAGGCGGCCAGCGTGAAAATGAGGCCGAGCGGCACCAGCGCCGGGACGAACACGTTCCAGGCGAAGGTGTGCCCCCAGAGCACCGTCTGCCAGTTGGGCATGACACGCAGCGCACCCTCGAGCATGCCCATGTAGAAGTCAGGCTGAGACCCAGCCGACATGGCGACAGGGTTGAACGGTCCGTACAGCCAGATCGGGTTGATCTGGACGAAGGTCGCGGCAATCGCCAGCGCGGCGAAGGTGAAGAAGAAGAACGCGCCGGTCTTGGCCAGGAAGTACGGGTAGAACGGCGCCCCGACGACGTTGGTGTTCGTCCGGCCCTTGCCCGCCATCTGGGTGTGCTTCTGGTAGAAGGTCAGGAACAAGTGGACGGTAATGAGGGCGAGGATCAGGCCCGGGATCAGCAGCACGTGGATGATGTACAGCCGGGGAATGATCACGTGGCCAGGGAACGGCCCCCCGAACAGGAAGAAGGCCAGGTACGTGCCGACGATCGGGACCGACTGGATGACGCCCTCGAGGATCCGCAGGCCGGCGCCCGAGAGCAGGTCGTCTGGCAGCGAGTAGCCAAACAGGCCCTCCAGCATGCCGAGCGTGAGCAGCACGATGCCGATCAGCCAGTTGATCTCTCGCGGCTTGCGGTAAGCGCCGGTGAAGAAAATCCGGATCATGTGCGCGAAAATGCCCGCCATGAACAGGTCGGCGGCCCAGTGGTGGATCTGCCGCATCAGCAGGCCGCCGCGCACGTCGAAGCTGATGTGGAGCGTCGAGGCGTAGGCCTCGCTCATCCGCACGCCCCGCAGCGGCACGTAGGAGCCGTGGTACACCACATCGGTCATGCTGGGCTGGAACCACAGCGTGAGGAACGTGCCGGTGAGAAGCAGGATGATGAACGAGTAGAGGTTGATCTCACCGAGCAGGAACGTCCAGTGGTCGGGGAAGATCTTCCGCAGCAGGACGCGGACGCCCTTCGCTCCGCCGAGCCGTTCGTCTAGCCAGTTGCCGGTGCCTTCTAGCGCTCGGTCGACGCTCATGACCGCTCCCAGTAACTCGGGCCCACCGGCTCGTTGAAGGGCCCGGTTGCGATGAGGAAGCCCTGCGCGTCCACGCCGATTGGTAGCTGCGGGAGCGCGCGAGTGGCCGGGCCGAAGAGGACCTTGGCGCCCTGGGCCGCGTCGAACGTTGACTGATGGCACGGGCACAGGATGTGGTGCGTTGTCTGCTCGTACAGGGCCGCAGGGCAGCCCACGTGCGTGCAGATCTTGGAGTAGGCGACGATGTTGTCGACCGTCCAGTTCGGGATGACCACATTGGCAGGGGTCGGATGCCCGGGCGGCGTTGACGGGCCGAAGACCAGCTCGCCAGGCCGGAACTTGATGATGATCACGGCAGCCTTGGCCATCGCGTCATCGTCGGCCAGGAAGCCCTCGGGCCCCACGCTGATCAGCGCGCCCGGCGAATTGAATTCGGCCGCCTTGATCGGGCGGCCGGTACCGTAGGCCAGCAGCCGCAGGCCCTTGCGCCACACCGTGTTGTCCAGGCTCTTATCTGGCAGCGGGCCGAGGTCGCGGAGCACCCAGATGGGAATGAGCGCCAATGGCAAGGTCGCGGCGATCAGCGTGCGCCGTACCAGCGGCCGCCTGACGAATTGGCTGGTTGCAGCGCCCTCCTCGAAGGTCTCCTTGAACGCCTCGCGGTCGGTCTCGGCCGACCGCATCAGGTGCCGCTGCTCGGTAATCTCCACCGTCGGCATGAGGTACCGCACCCAGATGACGGCGCCGACGGCGAGCAGCAAGAACACCAGCGAGAGCGTGCCGCCAAGAGCCAGGTTGGAGTGCAGGGTCGCCGTCAGCGAGCCGACTCCGATCAGGCTGTAGGCGACCAGGAATCCCAGGCCTGCCAGCAACGCGATAACAAAGCAAGCGACGACTATCCGCTCCGCCTTGCCCGCCCGGACCGGGTCTTGCGGCTCCGGCGGCGTGAACGGCTCCACCGGCTCCTCGCCGTCGCCGCCGTCCGGCTGCGCAAGCAGCGTCCGGGAAGCGGCCGGCGACGGCGTGCCGATCACCCGACGCGGCGGACCCTGGTCCTCCGGCCGGCCAGAGCCGCCCGCGGCCGCAGCCGCGCCGTGGCTCTCGCCGCCGAGGTACTCAGGCCACGACGCCCGGCCGGGGTCGCCACCGCCCGTCGCGCCAGGGGAGTTGGTGTCACTCATGAGCCTTCCCGTGCTTCGCAGTGATCCAGAGTGCCGCCAGAACCAGGAACAGCAGCATGCCGAGGAAGGCCACCAGCCCCTCGGTCACCGGTCCGACCCGGCCCAGGCTGAAACCGCCAGGGTTCGGCTGCGCCCGGACCTGCGTGACGTAGGCGATGATGTCCCGCTTTTCCTGCGGGGTGATGGTGAGGTCATTGAAGACCGGCATGGCCTCGGGGCCTGTGAGCATCGCCTCGTAGATCTGCGTGGGCGTGGCGGCCGTCAGGGCAGGGGCGGCCTTGCCGTAGGTCAGCGCGCCGCCGGCCCCCACGAAGTTGTGGCACGCGGCACAGTCGGCCACGAAGAGCTGCTGGCCGAGCCCGACGTTGGCGCCGGCCGAGCTGACCTGGGCCGGCGATGGCACGGTCGGGCCGCCGCCGAGTGACTGGATGTAGGCGGCGATGGCCGCCGTCTCGGTGGCGTTGAGTCGCCCCGGCTTGCGGTCGTTCTGCGCGCCGAGCTCGGCGGCTGGCATCCGGCCGGTCGAGACCTGGAAGTTGACTGCGGCGGCGCCGACTCCGATGAGGCTCGGTGCCTGGCTCGTGCCCTCCGCGTACAGGCCGTGGCAGGTTGCGCAATTCGCCAGGAACAGGCTGCGGCCTTCCGCGATCTGCGCCGAGTTGGGCGTCGCCTGCGGGGCGGCCGATGCGTACCCGCTGGTGATGACCGCGTAGGCGGTGCCAATGATGACCAGCACAAAAGCTATGACAACGTAGCCTGCTGCCGGGTGACGGCGCCGGGCAGTGATCCAGCTCACAGCGATCCTTGGCTCCCGGTCAGTGGATGAGGTAGATCGTGGTGAACAGCCCGATCCAGACGACATCCACGAAGTGCCAGTAATAAGACACGACGATGGCGCTGGTCTGCTGCTCGACGGTGAATCTCTTGGCGGCGAATGTCCGGCCGAGCAAGAACAGGAAGGCGACGAGCCCGCCGGAGACGTGCAGCCCGTGGAAACCAGTTGTGAGATAGAACACGGATCCGTAGTTGCTCGACGACAGCGTCACGTGCTGCTTCTGGATCAGGTCGAGGTACTCGTATCCCTGGCCGAGCACGAAGTACAAACCCATCAGGAACGACAGCACGTACCACTCGCGCAGGCCCCACTGCCAGAACTTGACGATGCTGCCGCGGCGCCGGATCTGATGCCGCTCGACCGCGAACACGCCCATCTGGCAGGTAACGCTGGACGCCACCAGGACGAGCGTGTTGGCCGTAGCCAGGGCCAGGTTGAGGTCCGCTTTCGGCCACGGCTGGCCCATGCCCTTGTCCACCGACCGGATGGTGAAGTACATGGCGAACAGCGCCGCGAAGAACATCAGCTCCGACGACAGCCAGATGATCGTCCCCACGCTGACCAGGTTCGGCCGGCTGGTGACTCCGCGGGGAGGCGCGACCTCCCTGGATGCTGTGACCACGGGGCCATTATTACGACAACGCGTAGGCGTGCGAAGCCCGACCCCCCAGTCGGTACCATCCTGTGCCATGAAGGTTGTCGTGTATAGCCATGATGCTGCCACTCGTGCCAGTGTGCGGCTTGCGATAGGCCGCCGGCCCGCCCCTGACGTGCCGGAAGCCGAGGTCACGGAGGTGGCCACGGAAGCCATGCTGTGGCGCGTGCTGGACGCCGGTCAGGCCGATGTCATGATCCTGGACGGTGAGGCCCAGCCCGCAGGCGGGATGGGCGTCTGCCGCCAGGCCAAGGACGAGATCCACAACTGCCCGCCGGTGCTGCTGATCATCGGCCGCGCCGACGACGGCTGGCTGGCGACATGGTCACGGGCCGACGCCGTGATCAGCCACCCCATCGACCCGATCGAGCTCGCGCGGGCGCTGGCAGGCCTGATGCGCCAGCGGACCCCTGGTACGGCTGTGGCCGAGGCCTGACAATCGTTCGCGCCACCGCTGTGTCGCAGCCACAGTGCTGCGGGCGACAAGGCAGCCCGTTCCCCTCTTCTTGCACCAGAATGGGAAGGCCGGTACTGGCGCCCGCGACCTATTCTTCTGCCCGGAACGAGGTGATCCTCTATGGACGCGCGTAAGACCTGGCCCGCCGTGCTAGGCGCGCTCATCAGGGGTGAGCACCTGACCGCCGACGAGGCCGCCTGGGCCATGAACGAGATCATGGAAGGGGCGGCGACACCGGCGCAGATCGCCGGGTTCGGCGTGGCGCTGAGAATCAAGGGCGAGACGGCCGTCGAGGTCACCGGGCTAGCCGACGCCATGCTGACGCACGCGATGCCGGTATCCATCCCCGGCCGAACGGTCGACCTGGTCGGCACCGGCGCGGACGGCGCCCGGACCGTCAACATCTCGACCATGGGCACGATCGCGGCGGCCGCTGCCGGCGCGCGGATGGTCAAGCACGGCAACCGGGCGGCGTCGTCGGCCTGCGGCACCGCCGACGTGCTGGAGGCGCTGGGCGTGGTCATTGACCTGCCTGCTACCGCGACCGAGCAGCTTGTCGACGAGGTCGGCGTCGGATTCCTGTTCGCGGCTCTCTATCACCCGGCGCTGCGGCACGTGATCGTGCCCCGGCGCGAACTCGGCGTGCCGACCGTGTTCAACGTGCTCGGCCCGGTGGCGAACCCGGCGAGGCCAGCAGCCCAGGCGCTCGGTGTCGCGGACGTGCGGATGGGTCCGATCCTCGCCGGAGTACTGGCCGCCCGGGGCTGCTCAGGGCTGGTATTCCACGGCGGGGACGGACTGGATGAGCTGACCACAACAGCGCCATCAGCGGTATGGATCGTTCACGACGGCACGGTCACCGAGACGGCGTTTGATCCGGCCGAGCTGGGCATCGCCCGGTCCGTGCCTGCCGACCTGGTGGGCGGCGACCCGGCGCACAACGCGGGCGTGGTCAGGGCGTTCGTGGATGGCAGTCCGGGGCCGGTCAGGGACATAGCCCTGCTCAACGCGGGCGCCGCGCTCGCGGCCGAGGCCGGGGTGGCGGGCCCGGCAGAGCTGGCCGCGGCGCTGGCGGAGGGCTACCGGCGGGCCGCGGTCGCGGTGGACTCAGGTGCCGCCGCAGGCCTGCTCGATCGCTGGGTGCAGACCAGCAAGCGACTCGCCGCGGCGTAGGGCCGCAGGCAGCGCCGCGCTCAGCCCTCGGGGTAACCGAGCGAGAACGCCGCCTCGAGGTCGTGCCGCGAATAGGTGCGGAACGCGATGTGGGTCTCGGTGTGGGTAACGCCCGGCACCTTATTCAAGGTGCCGGGTATGACGTCGCTGAGTTCGTCGTGGGACCGGACCCGGACGATCGCCACCAGGTCGAACTCGCCCGTCACCGAGTAGACCTCACTGACCGAGCGGATCTGCGATATCGCCTCAGCGGTCTCGGGGATGCGGGCCACGTCGGCCTTAACCAGAACGATTGCGGTGACCACAGTTTTCCTCCGCAGGCCGCGGGCCGCACCGGGCCGGTGCAGCCACTCGCGCCAGTAGGGTATCGCCGGCCGTCGGGGACGCACCGGCGCGGCATCGCGGCCGCGTCATCAGCGGGTCAGCTGGCTAGCCGGTCGAGCAGCGCGTTGTCGGGCGGCCGCCAGCCTGACGCCAGCCGCAGCAATCCGGCCAGCACCTCGGCGGTGGCCCTGGCATCCGCGAGCGCGCGATGAGTCGGCACGGCCCGGGTGCCGAAGAAGGCGGCGAGGGTGGCGAGCCGGCAGTCCGGCACGTCATCAGGACCGAGCAGCAGCCGGGCCAGCACCGCCGTGTCCAGCACCGGCAGCGGGGGCCAGCAGATCCCGCAGGCGGCGCTCGCGCTGGTGAGGAAGCCGAGGTCGAAGGGCGCGTTATGGGCCACCAGGATGCAGTCGCCCGCGAACGCCAGGAATGCGCCGAGTGCCGCCGAGGCCAGCGGTGCCCCGCTGACCATGCACTCGCTGATGCCGGTCAGTGAGCTGATGTCCGCGGGGATCGGCCCGGCCGGCCGGACCAGCGAGGAGAACTCGCCGGTCAGCTGTCCGCCGCTGCACCGCACGGCACCGATCTCGGTGAGCTCAGCGGTCTCCGGCAGCCATCCGGTGGTCTCGACGTCGACGACGACCACGGTGAGGTCTGCCAGCGGTCCGATCACGATGTCACCGTAGACCTCGCTGCCGACAGTCTCCCGAAGACGCGCGGACCTCATAAAACACACCTGAATCAGCCCCAGGAATGGCTTGCAATCGGCTAACTACTTTGCGTGACAGTGCGCGAAGTGGTTGAATGCGCTACCGCGACCCCCTAGGGTCGTTGACCGAGCCGCATCGTTAGGCAGTCGCCTTCCGGCGGCGGCGGGCGGCCGCAGCCGAATCTCCCTGCGCCGGCGAGGAAGTCGGCGGGAGAACCGGGGACCCACCGGTGGCGTCCGAAGCTGAGCGCCACCAGGGGTGAATCGACCAGGAGACCATTTCCGGGTCGTAGGGCAGACTTCCACAGCCCGAACCCGTCAGCTCACCCGGTAGGCGCAGTGGAAGAAGGAGCGTGTCGCGCGGGTGCATATGGCGCCGTCAGTACGCACGATCATCAGGCGACGAGTCACGGGAGTGGCGGTCGCGGTCTTTGCTAGCGGGCTGCTCGTGGGTATCGCAGGCAGTGCCACCGCCGCGCCCACGCCAACCCTCGCCCAGGTGCAAGCGAATCTCTCCAAGCTTCAGTCCCAGCTGGACAAGCTGAGCCAGCAGTACGACCAGGTCCAGCAGCAGCTGTCCACCACCAACCAGCGGCTGGCTGTGATCAACAAGCAGGAGGCCGTCTACGCGGCCAGCTTCACCACCTTGCGGCGGCAGGTCAGCAACATTGCCATCGCCGCGTACGAGGACGGCAACTTCAACTCCTCGCTCGCACTGCTGTCGTCGGGCAACCCGCAGCAGGTCCTGAACCGGTCGTCGATCCTGCAGCAGCTCTCGGCCTCCAACAACGCCAAGATCAGCCAGTTCCTTGCGTCCGCCAAGCAGCTCAACGCCACCCAGGCGCTGGCCGAGCGCACCAGGGCCGGAATCTTGAGCCTCAGGAACAAACTGGCGGGCCAGAAAACCACGATGACCAAGCTGGTGTCGCAGCAGCAGACGCTGGTGACTCAGCTCACGCCGGCGCAGGCAGCCGCCGCCTCGCCAGGCGCCAACGGCACGACCACAGCGGTGTACAAGGGTCCCACGACTACCCAGGCGCAGAAGGCGGTCGCGTTCGCCTACAGCAAGCTCGGCTGCCCGTACGTGTTCGGCGGCACCGGACCGTGCGCCAGCGGCTATGACTGCTCCGGGCTCACCCAGGCCGCCTGGGCAGCCGCCGGCATCTCGATCCCGCGCACCAGCGAGGAGCAGTGGGCCGGCCTGCCCCACGTCGGCAGCCTGGAGCCGGGCGACATCATGGTGTTCAACGGAGCCGGTCACGTGGGCATCTTCGTGGGCAACAACCAGCTGATCGACGCGGCGCATACCGGGGTGCCCGTGGAACTGGTCGCGTTCAGCGGCTGGTATCAGTCGACCTACATGGGCGCAGTCAGGCCGTAACCGGCTAGGATCGGTGCCTGCGCCGCCACCGGACGCTAGCGCGGTGGCGGCGCAGGCACGCCTATGAGCAAGGTTCTGATCGTCACCAACGACTATCCGCCGCGCCGCGGCGGAATCCAGTCGTTCGTGCACGCGCTCGCACGACGGCTGCCGGCCGATGGCGTCGTGGTATACGCACCGGCCTGGCCGGGCGCCGCCGAGTTCGACGCAGCGCTCCCTTTCCCGGTGATCAGGCACCCCGGCTCGCTCATGCTGCCGGTCCCTTCGGTGGGCGCGCGCGCCTGTGCGCTGCTGGCCGAGCACAGCTGCGACCGGGTGCTGTTCGGCGCTGCCGCTCCGCTCGGCCTGCTAGCGCCGCGGCTGCGTGCCGCCGGAGCCGAGCGGATCGTCGGGCTCACGCACGGACACGAAGCGGGCTGGGCCGCGTTGCCTGGTGCGCGATCGCTGCTGCGGCGGATCGGCGACGAGACTGACGTGCTGACCTACCTGGCCGAGTACTTCCGGATTCGGCTGGCGCGGGCGTTGTCCGACGACGCGGCCGGGCGCATGGTGCGGCTTGCGCCCGGCGTGAATCCGGCCGAGTTCCGCCGGGGCACAGGCGCCGCGCGCATCCGCGCCGAGCGTGGCATTGCGCCGGGCCGGCCCGTGGTCGTCTGCGTGTCCCGGATGGTGCCGCGCAAGGGCCAGGACACCCTGATCAGTGCCTGGCCGGCGGTACGCGCGGGAGCGGCGGGGGATCCGCTGCTCATGCTCGTCGGCGACGGCCCGTACCAGTCCCGGCTGGAAGCGCAGGCCCGCGAGCTCGGCGTTGCCGAGTCCATCCTGTTCACAGGACCGGTGAGCTGGGATGACCTCCCTGCCTATTACGACGCAGGCACTGTCTTCGCGATGCCGTGCCGCACCCGGCGCCGCGGTCTGGACGTCGAGGGACTCGGCATCGTCTACCTCGAGGCCGCCGCGACCGGATTGCCGGTCATCGCGGGTGACTCCGGCGGCGCCCCCGACGCCGTCCTCGATGGCGAAACGGGCTACGTGGTCCCTGGCCGCAATGTGACGCAACTGGCGTACCGGCTTGTCGAACTGCTCAGTGATCCAGCGGGCGCTGCCGCGATGGGCGAAAAAGGCCGTGCGTGGATCGACCGCGAATGGACCTGGGACCTCGTAACAGAAAGGTTTAAGGCTCTCCTCGCGTAACGCGCGCGTACTTACTTCGCGTAGAGCGCCTCAATCTCGGCTGCGAAGTCCTTCGCTACGTTGGCTCGCTTCACTTTGAGCGACGGTGTGATGTAGTCGTTGTCTGTCGTGAAGTCGACCGGCAGCACCCGGAACTTGCGAATCGACTCCGCTCTGGAAACCGCCTGGTTGGCGTCATCAACCGCGGCCTGAAGATCGGCCAGCAGGTCAGGGTCGGTGGCCAGGTCCGCGACGGACGCGTCGGCCGCCTTGTCATGCTGCTGCTTCCAGTGTTCCAGCGCTTCTTCGTCGAGCGTGATCAGGCAGCCTACAAAGGGCTTGCCGTCGCCGACCACCATGCACTGGCTGATCAGCGGGTGAGCGCGCAGCCTGTCCTCGAGAACGGCCGGGGACACGTTCTTCCCGCCGGCCGTGACGATGAGCTCCTTCTTCCGGCCGGTCACCCGCAGGAAGCCTTCGTCGTCGAGTGAGCCGAGGTCGCCGGTGTGCAGCCAGCCGTCGGCGTCGATGGTGTCCTTGGTTGCGGCCTCGTTGTGCCAGTAGCCAATCGTGATGATGCCTCCGCGCAGCAGCACCTCGCCGTCCTCAGCGATCCTGGCGCTCACGCCGGGCAGCGGCTGGCCGACCGTGCCGATCTTGTTCCGGCTCGGCTTGTTCACGGCCGCTGCCGCAGAGGTCTCGGTCAGGCCGTAGCCCTCGAGCACGATGATGCCGACCCCACGGAAGAAGTGGCCGAGGCGTTCGCCGAGGGGCGCACCTCCGGACACCGCGTAGCGAACCTGGCCGCCGACCGCGGCCCGCAGCCGGGCGTAGACGAGGCGGTCGAACAGCGCGTGCCGGAGCTGCAGGCCGGGCCCCGGCCGGCCCGATCCGAGCGCCTGACTGTAGGCGATCGCCGTGGCGGCGGCCGCCGCGAAGATCCTGGCCTTCGCGGGGCTGGCGGAGGCCTGCTGCTGGGCGGTGTTGAACACCTTCTCGAACACCCGAGGCACGGCGAGGAGGAACGTCGGCCGGAACTCGCGGAGGCCTTCGGCTATCGTGCCGGAGTTCGGCCAGTGGCCGAGCACGGCGCCCGCTTCTAGGCAGCCGATCTCGATGATCCGGGCGAACACGTGCGCGAGCGGCATGAACAACAGCGTGGAGGCGTCCGCCATCTCGAAGATTTCGGGCAGCGCCGCGTGGACGGCGTTGCGAGCCGCGGCGAGCAGGTTGCGGTGCGTCAGCTCACATCCCTTGGGCCGCCCCGTGGTGCCCGACGTATAGATGATCGTGGCGAGGTCGCCGGCCCGGCGGCTGACCCGGTGCTGGCGCAGCTGATCGTCGGTGACATCGGCGCCGGCAGCGACCAGCGATTCCACCGCGTCGATACGCCACAGCGGTCCTAGCTCCGGTAGCCGCTCCCTGACCACCTGAATGGTCTGGGCATGGCTGTCGGTTTCAGCAAACGCGGCCCGCGCGCCGGAGTCGCCGAGGATCCACTCCACCTGCTCGGCCGATGATGTCTCGTAGACCGGCACCGGAACCGCGCCGGCCGCCCAGATCGCATAGTCAGCGACCGTCCACTCATACCGGGTTCGCGACATGACCGCTACCCGGTCGCCCGGCTCGATCCCCGCCGCGATCAGTCCCTTGGCCAGTGCGGACACCTGGTCTCTGAACGCTGCTGACGTGACGTCCTGCCAGCCGCCGTCCGCCGTCTGCCGACGCAGCATGACCTCGTCAGGATCAGCGGCGGCGCGGCTGAAGACGACGTCCGCCAGCCCGGCGTCGTCGGGGATCTCGATCAGGGCTGGGATCCCGAATTCGAGCACTGACCCTCCAGCCACCACGTTCCCGTCCCTTTGCTCTGTCCCTGGACGTTACCGCGTTGCCGACCCGCCTGTCTGTCGCAGGCCGGCTAGGCCTTTCTGCCCGACTTGCCTACTGTAGGTGGATGCGGGTGCACGTGGTGAGTGATGTCCACGGCCGGACCGATGCGCTGCGGCGCGCGGGCGACGGCGCAGATGCCCTGATCTGCCTGGGGGATCTGCTGCTCTTCATCGACTATGCCGACCACAGCCAGGGGATCTTTCCCGACCTGTTCGGCGCGGAGAACGCGCGCATGCTGATCGAGCTTCGGTCAGCCGGGCGCTTCGACGAGGCGCGGGCGCTTTCTGCTGGGCTCTGGGCCAGGCTGGACGGCGACCCGCGGGCGTATATCGAGGCAGCCGTCGGGCGCCAGTACGCCGAACTGTTCGCCGCGATGCCGGTCCCTTCGTACCTGACGTACGGGAACGTGGACCTCCCGCGGCTCTGGGACGGACACGTCCGGCCGGGCCAGCGGGTGCTCGACGGCGAGCGGATCGAACTCGACGGCTGGGCGTTCGGCTTTGTTGGCGGCGGGCTGCGCACTGCGTACCGCACCCCCAACGAGCTCGACGACGAGGTGTTCGCGGCGAAGGTTGCGGCGGTTGGTGACGTCGACGTGCTCTGCACTCATATCCCGCCGGCCGTGCCCGATCTGCTGTACGACACGGTGGCCCGGCGGATGGAGCGGGGGAGCGAGGCATTGCTCGATGTGATCGCGACGAGTAAGCCCCGGTACGTCCTGTTCGGTCATGTGCACCAGCCGCTGCAGAGCAGGATCAGGATCGGTGCGACCGAATGCATCAATGTCGGCCACTTCCGCGCCACGGGCGTGCCGTACCTGCTGCAGTGGGGATAAGGCCGGGGAGCCTGCGGCCCTGGCAGCCGCACCGCGGGCTAGCGGTACGCTCCACCTCATGACAGACCGGACCTCTTCCAGCATCACGGTGGCGGCCGACCGCCCCACCGTCATGGGGGTCATCGCCGATTTCAGCGCCTACCCGCAGTGGGCGACCGGTGTGCGCTCGGCCGAGGTGGTCGATAGCAACCCAGACGGCGCTCCCAGGCGGGTGCGGTTCGCCCTCGACGCCGGCGTGATCCGGGACAGCTATGTGCTGGCCTACGAATGGGACAAAGACACAGGAGTGCGCTGGCAGCTCGCCGAGGCGGGCTCGATGGTCACCGAAATGTCCGGTGCGTACCTGCTCGCCGACGAGGGCGGGTCAACCAAGGTCAGCTATGAGCTCGCCGTGGGGACGAAGGTGCCGCTGCCGGGGCTCATCAGACGGCGCGCCGAGAAGACGATTGTCGATACCGCGCTCCGGGGCCTGAAGTCGCGGGCCGAGGCCGGGCCGTCGGCTGGCGGCCGCTGATGTCAACGGGGGGAGCGACCCCGCGAACCGCGAGGAAGAACAGTCAGGGGAAATGGTGACACTGATGAGCGAGCAAGCCGGGCGCGGCGAGCCCGCGGACCAGCCCGAGTCAGGGCAGCCGCGGGACGCGGGCCGACCGGGATCGGGCCGGTCGCAGCAACCCGGGAGGCGCCAGCCTAGCTCCGACGTGCTCGGCGACCTGCAGCGCTGGCTAATCCGGTCGAGTGCCAGGAACATGCGCAGCCAGTTCGAGGACCAGGTCCGCCGTACGCTCAGCGGCCACCGGCCAGACAAGGGCGACGTATGGGACATCGCCACCACCGAGATCCCGCCCGAAGTGGGCGAGGCGCCCGAGTGTCAGTGGTGTCCGATTTGTCGCGCCGCGCGCCGGATGCGCGGCACCGGTCCAGGCCTGACCGGCCAGCTCACGGGAGCCGGCGACGCGGTGGCGGCCGCGGTGCAGGACGCCGTCCGCGCATTCGATGGTTTCCTGGGCAGGACAGCGGGCGCTAGCGACCGGGCCGGCAGCCCGGATCTGGCGGAGGATCCCGAGAGCGGCGGGCTCGAGCCAGACGCCGATCAGTCCCGGCCAGCGGCGACCCACCCGGACCCAGCCGGTCCCGGCGCGGCCGGCCCGCCGGACTCGATGGCCGGCGAGCACGGTCCGGTCGGCTGGAAGCCCGGCGACCGGCTGGCCACCGCGGGCCCGGTCGCCGACACGTGGGCCACGGCAACGGCGCCTGGCGAGCCAGCCGACGGCGGGACTTCGGACGAGATCGGGACCTCTGGTAGCTCGAGTTTCGACGGGCCAGAGGGGCGAGACCATGGGCCTAGCGATCGGGGTTGACGTCGGCGGCACGAAGGTTGCCGGCGGAGTCGTCGATGGCCAAGGGAAGGTCATCGAGAAGCTCAGGAGATACACGCCTGCGGCGAGCCCGGACGACACGATCAACGTCATCTCCGGCGTGGTGATGGAGCTGGCGAGCAGGCACGAGGTCGACGCGGTGGGTATCGGCGCGGCCGGCTTCGTGGATCAAACGCGGTCGACAGTGCTGTTCGCGCCCAACCTCGCCTGGCGTGATGAGCCGGTGAAGAAGCTGGTGGAGGAGCGCATCGGCCGGCCCGTGATCGTGGAGAATGACGCGAACGCGGCGGCGTGGGCCGAGACGAAACTCGGCGCGGCCCGGGGTCACGACGACGTCGTGCTCATTACCGTCGGTACTGGCATCGGGGCGGGCATCGTCATAGACGGCCGGCTGTATCGCGGCCGCTTCGGTTCTGCCGGAGAGCCCGGCCACTACCGGGTTTTCCCTGATGGCCGGGTCTGCGGCTGCGGTAACCGGGGCTGCTGGGAGCAGTACGCGAGCGGCAGCGCGCTGGTTGCTGAGGCGCGGGATTTCGCCCGGCGGTCACCCGAGGCAGCAGCACGGCTGTTGCAGCTCGCCGGCGGCAGCGCGGAACTGATCGACGGGCCAGCGGTGACGGCCGCCGCCCGCGAGGGCGACCCGGCCGCTGAGCGGTGCTTCGAGATCGTCGGCAACTGGCTTGGTACCGGCCTGGCAGACCTGTCGGCAATCCTCGACCCCGGCTGTTTCGTCATCGGAGGCGGCGTGTCCGAAGCCGGCGAGCTGCTGCTCGGTCCGGCGCGTGAGGCGTATGAGCACGGCCTGACCGGACGGTCACACCGGCCCTACGCCGACGTCAGGCTCGCCGAGCTAGGTCCCGACGCGGGCCTCATCGGAGCGGCGGACCTGGCCAGAACCGGCTGAGCCGCGCTGCAGCGCTACAGCGCTACAGCACAGCGCCGTCGTCATCGTCGTCGCGATGCGGACGATCACCGAGCTTCACGACCAGCGTCACGAAGCCGCCGATGAACGCTGCGACCGCTACGAACGCCGCGGTAGCCGAGATCGCCCAGTGCAGGAGGACGCTCAGGAGCAGGTAGCCGGGGCCGCCGATGACGCCGACGAGCGCTGCCTTGGAGTAAGAGTCGAGCCGGGCGGGCGGCGGCAGCGGCACGGGCACGTAGCGCTCGTCGTCTTCCTCCGGCGGGCTGTAGGAACGCGGGTCGCCGGCCTGGCGGATGACGCGGGTACGGTCGACCGGGATGTACCCGCCGCTCGGCCTGGTCCACGGGCTGGCTGCAGGCGGCCGGGCCTGATGCCCCCCGAACTGGTCGGGAGTGATGACCGAGTCGGCGACGGGATCGGCCGCGCCGCCGTCGTTGTCCGGCCGCCCGGCGCTGCCCGAGCGGTCGGGTTCGGCGGCGCCCGTGATGCGTCCAGGTCCGGGCAGATCGGGGCTAGTCTCGGCCGCTCCGGCCAGGTCTTCCCTGGCGGGCCACGGCGAGCTGGTCAGCTCCGGGTCCGCCGGGAGGTCAAAGCGCGCGATCAGGTCCCGCCAGGCCGCTTCATCCCGGCTGACCTCGCCGCCAGTGTCCCCGGCACCGCTCATTCCGACGTCATTCCCCGCCGATCGATTCCCCGGTTGTTTCGCCTGTTGATGCCCGTCCGACCTGGGTATGCACCCGAACGAAGTCAAGGCTTCCGGCAAATATTGCCTCGGCGTCGTTATCGAGCGTCGCCACGTGGTAGCTGTCGGAAAGCTCACGAACCTCGATCTGGCTGGCCGGCAGGGCGCGGGTCAGCAGGCTGACGCTGGCCGGGCCAACGACATGATCTGTTGTGCTGCGAAAGACCAGCACCGGCTGAGTGACCTCGGCCAGGTGCTGCTGTGTTGTCTGCCACAGGCCAGGCAGGGACGCCGCAGCCTTGACGGGCGTCCGGTCATAGCCCGCCTCAACCGCGCCGGGTTTCTTGATGTCGCTGGCGATGCCCTTGACGGACGGCACGACGAGTTTCAGCACCCGCACCGCGGCGAACAGCAGCGCCGAGTCCGCCGTGAGCGAGGGGTTGACCAGGACCAGACCGCGAATGGCAGGCCGGTGGATCTCCGCGAGGCGCAGCGCCAGGCACCCGCCCATCGACAAGCCCATCACGAAGATCTCGTCCGAGCGGGACTGCAGCTCATCGAAGGCGCGGTTGACCTCGGCGAACCAGTCCTCCCACCGCGTCCTTGCCATCTCCTGCCAGGTCGTACCGTGTCCAGGCAGCCGGGGCAAGGACACGCTCAGGCCGGCATCAGCCAGGTACTCGGCCCACGGCCGCAGGGACTGGGGGCTGCCGGTGAAACCATGACAGAGCAGCACGCCCGTCGGGCCGCCCTCGCGGGCGTAGGCTTCGGCGCCGGGTACAACTGGCATGAGCGCAATCCTCCTGGTGGCTCGTGGCCGCTTCTTCTCGCATCGTCGCATGCCGGGCACCCGCCCGGCACATCGTCAGCACAGTTCCGCCGCAGGTGCACGGCGGCTGGCTGGCCGGCCATGCGGTTCGCCAGCTCGGCCCCTGCCACTTGCGCAAGCAGTCCGGTCGGCGGCAATCTGTCGATCATGTGGGTTGCGCGCTGCACACCGCTCGCGGCGCAACCCCCGGTTGAGTCCGCGCTCCGAGGCGAGGGTTGACGCGTGTTCTACTGGGTTCTCAAGGCGATCATCTGGCCGGTCTTCAACGTGCTCTTCCGTCCGTGGGCGCAGGGCATCGACAACGTTCCGCGGACCGGCCCGGCGATCCTGGCCAGCAACCACCTGTCATTCTCTGATCATTTCTTTGCGCCGTTGCCGCTGCCGCGGAAAGTTATATTTCTAGCTAAATCAGAATATTTTACCGGGCGCGGCATCAAAGGGCTCGTCAGCAAGGTCTTCTTCAGCAGCCTGGGCCAGCTGCCCATCGACCGTACCGGCGGTGAGGCGAGCGAGCGGGCCTTGCGCACGGGACTGCGCGTGCTGGCCTCGGGCCAGCTTCTGGGCATCTACCCAGAGGGAACCAGGACACCGGATGGACGCCTGTACCGGGGCAAGACGGGTGTGGCCAGGCTGGCCCTGGAAGCGCGGGTGCCTGTCATCCCAACCGCCATGATCGGGGGTTTCGAGTTCCAGCCTCCCGGCAGAATTACGCCCAGTCTCGCGGTGAGGCCCGGAGTGGTGTTTGGCAAGCCGCTTGATTTCTCCCGGTACTACGGCCTGGAGCAGGACCGAATGGTGCTGCGCGCGATGACCGACGAGATCATGTACGAGCTGATGAGGCTCTCCGGTCAGGAGTACGTCGACGAGTACGCGCAGCGCGCCAAGATCCGGCTGTCCAATCCGCTGCGCCACCACGACGGCCGCGGCAGGTCGGCCGAGCAGCATGACCAGGGCCAGGGCGACCACGGTCAGGGAGACCAGCCCGAGAAGGTCGCAGAGCCCGAGCATGTCGGAGCGGCGGAGGCCGACGATGACTGAGGCCCGCCGCCTCGCCGCCCTGGCGGGCTGATCGGCTGAGCTAGCCAGCCCAGCCCTTCGTCTGCTCGACCGCACTGCGCCACCGCGCGTGCGCCGCGTTGTCGCACGCACCAGGGGTGAAACGCTTGTCCAGTTTCCAGGTCGCCGCCAGTTCCGCGGTGGTTGACCAGATCCCGGTGCCGAGGCCAGCCAGGAACGCGGCGCCGAGCGCTGTGGTCTCGGCCACGACAGGTCGCTCCACCGGCCGCTGGACCTGGTCGGCCTGCAGCTGCATGAGCAGGTCATTGGTGCTGGCGCCGCCGTCAGCCCGCAGCGCGCCGGCCGTTTCGCCGCCGGCGGTCTCGCCACTCAGGGCCGCAAGCTCAGCGGTCATCACGTCGATCACATCGCGCACCTCGAAAGCGATGGCCTCCAGAGCCGCCCTGATCAGGTGCGCGGCGGTGGTGCCGCGGGTCAGGCCGAACATGGCGCCGCGGGCCGCCGGGTCCCAGTACGGCGCGCCGAGGCCTGTCAGCGCTGGCACGAACACAACCCCGCCGGAGTCGGGGACCGTCCGGGCGACCGACTCGCTCTCGGCCGCGCTGTCGAGCAGTCGTAGCCCGTCGCGCAGCCACTGGATAGCGGCGCCCGTCACGAACACCGACCCTTCCAGTGCATACGTCAGCGACCCGGACGAGTCGAGCCAGGCCACTGTGGACAGCAGCCCGGCGTCCGAGCGCACCACTCGCTCGCCGGTGTTGACCAGCACGAAAGAGCCGGTCCCGTACGTGCACTTAGCCGCGCCCGGCTCGAAGCACACCTGCCCGAACAGCGCGGCTTGCTGGTCGCCGGCAATCCCTGCGATCGGCGCTGCCAGACCAAGGAAGACGGTCGGGTCGGTGTGCCCGGCCACGCCAGTGGACGGCACCACCTCCGGCAGAGCGTGCGGCGGTACTCCGAAAAGCGAGCACAGTTCCGCCGACCACTGGCCCGACTCGAGGTCGAACAGCAGCGTGCGCGAGGCGTTAGAGGCGTCGCACACGTGCCGGCGCCCGCCGGTCATCCGCGCGATCAGGTAGGAGTCGACAGTTCCGACCGCCAGCGAGCCGTCCGAGACCCCGGCCCAGACGGCGGGCTCGTTCTCAGCCAGCCAGGTCAGCTTCGTCGCGGTGAAGTACGGGTCGAGCCGCAACCCGGTCAGCGCGGCCACGCGCGGCTCGGTCCCGGCAGCCTGCATCCGCGCGCAGATAGCGGCGGTACGCCGGTCCTGCCAGACGATGGCGCGGCGAGGCGCCGCCAGCGTGGCCCGATCCCAGATCACCGCCGTCTCCCGCTGGTTGGTGATGCCAACCGCCGCGATGGCCGGGGAGCCTGCACCCGCCAGCGCGTCCGCGCAGGCGACCAGCGTGGCCTGCCAGATACCCTCGGGCAGGTGCTCGACCCAGCCGGGCTGAGGGAAATACTGCTGGAATTCCGAGTAGCCGCGGCCGACCACGGTTCCGGCATCGGTGACGATTAGTGCCGTAACGCCCGTGGTGCCGGCGTCGATCGCCAGTACGCTCATGACGTCTAGTGTGGTGGAAAGGCATGGGAGGGGACCGCATGCGAGTGGGAGTCCTTACCGGTGGCGGGGATTGCCCGGGGCTGAACGCCGTCATCCGCGCGGTGGTGCGGACCGGGAGCGCCGAGCTTGACATGGAGTTCATCGGCTTCCGGGATGGCTGGCGAGGTCCGCTCGAGGGCGACACCATGGTCCTGGACGTCGCGGCGGTGCGGGGCATCCTGCCACGCGGCGGCACCATCTTGGGCACCTCCCGCACCAACCCAGCCGCTGCGTCGAACACAGTCGACGGCAAGTCTGGCGTCGAGCGGGTGCTCGAGAACCTGGACAGCCTTGGCGTCGACGCGCTGATCGCGATCGGGGGCGAGGACACTCTCGGTGCCGCGGCCAAGCTGCACCAGCTCGGCGGCAAGGTGGTGGGCGTGCCCAAGACCATCGACAACGATCTGGGCGCCACGGACTTCACATTCGGATTCGACACGGCGGTCAATATTGCGATGGAGGCAATCGACCGGCTGCACACCACGGCCGAGAGCCACCATCGGGCGCTGATCGTCGAGGTGATGGGCCGGAGCGCCGGATGGATCGCCCTGCACGCTGGGATGGCAGGCGGCGCCAACGTCATCCTGATCCCCGAGAAGCCGTTCGACCTCGACCAGGTCTGCGACTACGTGGAGCATCGGTTCCAGACGCGGTATGCGCCCATTGTGGTCGTCGCCGAGGGCGCGCACCCGAAGTCGCTGGACGAGGCCGTCGGCATGCAGGAGCTTGACGAGTTCGGCCACACCCGCTTCGGCGGCATCGGTCAGCTGCTCGCCGCCGAGATCGAGCGCCGTACCGGTAAGGAGGCGCGAGTTGCGGTCCTCGGGCACATCCAGCGCGGCGGCACGCCCACGGCGTTCGACCGCGTCCTGGCCACCCGGTTCGGCGTCCAGGCCGCCAGGGCCGTCGCGGACGGGGCGTTCGGCAGCATGGTTGCGCTGCGTGGAACCGATATCGTCAGGGTTCCGCTGGCCGAGGCCACGGCGACACTCAAGCTCGTCCCGCCGGAGCGATACGCCGAGGCCGAGGTCTTCTTCGGCTGACGAATACCACCCATCAGGCGGTCATCTGCCGGGCCCGGAACGCGGCCGCCTTCACCCGGTTCTGGCACGTGGTCGAGCAGAACCGTCGGGTGCCGTTGCGCGAGACGTCCACGTACACCCGATCGCAGCGGGGCGCAGTACATACGCCGAGCCGGTCATAGCCATCGGTACCGAGGACGATGGCGAGCCCGGTCACGCACCCGGCCGCCCAGCCCTGCGCCAGTGTGTCCGTGTGGCCGTGGAAGTGCAGGTGCCATGGCTCGTCGTCATGCCGGTCCAGCTGCGGCCGCGCTCCGGTCTCGGCCAGCAAAGCGTTGAGGGTGATCGCAGCGTCGTCGACATCACCGCGTTCGATCGAGTCGAAGACCGAGCGGAGCCAGCCCGCCAGCTCGGCCAGCTGGGCCGCGTCCGCCGCTGAGATGGCGGCTGGCCACGGCCGCTGTCCCCGAAACGGGAGCACCTGACGGATCGCTTCGCCGAGCTCGGCGCCGGCTGGCGCCTCGAAGGTCCGACCGTGAGCCTCACCTGGCGTGACCGCGTTGACCAGGTTCACGGCCGTCGTGACGATCGCATCGACGTGACTGGTGAAATTCACTTGACCGGTTATGCCCTTCGATCTAGCGTGTGACTGGCAAAAGAATATACGTCAGTTACGTGGGAAGCGAGGGGCGATGACTGCGATGACGCTCAGCAGCGACACTGCACGCACCTGGATCGACCGGTGGGACGCTCAGCAGCAGGAGTACCTCCCTGACCGCGAGGACAGGTTCACCGCGATCATCGACGCGGTCGAGGAGACTGCGGCCAGGCCTGACCCGCTGGTTCTCGACCTCGGCAGCGGACCGGGCTCGCTGGCGGTACGGCTGCTGCGACGGCTGCCGCGCGCAACTGTGGTGGCGATCGACGCGGATCCGCTGACGCTGGCCCTCGGCCGTGCAGCCTATGGCGAGATTGCCGGACTGGAGTTCCGCGATCTCGATCTGCGCACGGCGGGGTGGTCAGCGGGGCTGCAGCTCGACAGGCAGCCGGACGCGGCGGTGAGCACGACCGCGCTGCACTGGCTCACGCAGCCAGCGCTGGCTGCCCTCTACGCTGAGCTCGCCGCACTGCTCCGGCCTGGCGGGGTGCTGCTCAACGGCGATCACCTCAGCGAGGATGACGCCGCACCGGTACTGCGGCGGCTGGACCGGGCGCTGCTGGAGCGGGAGGAGCGCCGCCGTTTCCCCGGCGGCCACGGCGAGAGCTGGACGGACTGGTGGGCGGCGGTGGCTGCCGATCCGGCGCTGGCCCCGCTGCATGCTGAGCGCGCGGCGAGGAGGGTCGAGTCCGAGCACCACGGCTCGCCAGCCGGCCGGTTGAGCGTGCACGTGGACGCGCTGCGCGCGGCCGGCTTCGCCGAGGTTGGCACCCTGTGGCAGCGCGGCGAGAACCGGCTGCTGTGCGGCGTGCTGCCCGACTAGCAGGCGGTGAAGGACGCCTGGTATCCAGCTGGCGGCTGTTGGAGCAGGTAGCTGCTGTCCTGCTGGAGCAGGTACAGCGAAACGGTCCACGCGGTACAGGCTGAGTTGGTCGGGCTCGAGGCGGGTAGCTGGTGGCTCACGAAGCTGACCTGGGCGACCAGCTCGCCGGCTCCGATCAGTCCGATGCTGGTCAGCCTGATGGCGGAGTCGGTCGTCGTCCCGTAGCCGGCTATGAACCCGGCCTCCGGCAGGTCTGCGCGCAGCTGTGCGCTGAACAGCTGCTGGTATGCGGCGAAGTCGTGCTTGTTAATGGCCGTGAAGTAGCTGGCCAGGAACGACTGGACGACCGCCTCGTCCGGCGAGGACGCCGCCGCCGGCGCGACTGCTATCTGGGGGCCGGGTGATGGCGTAGCCGACGGCGTCGGGGCCGGCCTGCCGGTGCTGGCGGCCGGCCTCGCTTGCGGCGCGCGAGCGGGCGCCGGACGGCCGAGCTGAAGCAGGACCGTCCCGGCCGCGATGATCAGCACAATCAGCGTGGCCGCTGCCACCAGCCAGCGACCCTCACGACGCTGAGCCGCACTGGCCCTCACGCGGGCTACGCGATCGCGGGCCGGCAACCGAGTGCGCTTGGCGACGATGGCCCCAGGCGGCTGCCGGTTCTCCTCGGGCTCAAGCGGCGTCCAGCTCGCGCCGTCCGGCGCCGGCGCGCTCGGGCTCGGGCTCTGTAAGGGAAGCAGGATCTGCTCGAGATCGCCTTCAGGACGGCTGAGCCGGCTGGGCGCATAGGAGTAGATCGTGGCGGGCGCCGCGTACCCCGCGCAGGCCGGGCAGAAGTCTGCTTCGGGCTCGGTTAACTGGCCGCAAGTGGTGCACGGTCCCATGTCGCGTCCCTCCTCGCACCCGGTCGCGGCAAGTAGTCCGGCCGTAATCTCACTTTTAGTATCCGAGCGAACACTCTCAGGCGCCAGCGAGAAGAGGATTATGACCTGTTCATCCGATTCCGTGAGTCGTCGCCGGCTGCTCGCCACCGGGGCGCTGAACGGCAGGACGACCCGCCGAAACCCCCCGCGGTTAATGGCAGACTGATGTGATGACCGCGCTGTCGGAGTCCGGGCACGCCGATCAGGGTGCAGCCGGTCGGCCATACGAGCCGTGCGTGCTGCTGAAGCTCGGCGAGATCGTGCTCAAGGGCCGCAACCGCCAGCATTTTGAGCGGTTGCTGCACGACAACATCAGGCGGGCCGTGCACGATCTCGGCGTCGAGGTCCGGCTGTGGCAGCGCGAGGGCGTGATCGTGCTGCGGGTCGCCGGGCCGGAGGCCAGCGGGCTGGCTGCAGACACCACTGTCGGCCTGCTAGCCGAGCGCATGACCCACGTCATGGGCGTGGCCGTGGTGTGCCGCGCCGTACGGGTCGCAAAGGATCCGGAGGCGGCGATCGCTGCGGCGCTCGACCTCGTGGCGGGCTGCAAGGGCTCCTTCGCCGTGCGGGCGCGACGCCGGGACAAGCGCTTCCCGGTCACGTCGGCGGAGCTGGCCGTGGCCATGGGCAGCCGGATCCAGCAGGAGTATGGCTATCCGGTCAATCTGCGCACCCCGGATACGACTGTGTTCGTAGAGGTGGACCAGCGCGAGGTCTTCGTGTTCACCCAGGGCTGGCCGGGGCAGGGTGGGCTGCCGGTCGGCATGAGCGGCCGAGGACTGGTGCTGATGTCCGGCGGCATCGACTCCCCGGTCGCCGCCTACCGGATGATGCGCCGCGGGCTCCGCTGCAGCTTCCTGCACTTCTCTGGGATGCCATTGACCGGCCCCGAGTCGGTGTATAAGGCGTACGGGCTGACTCGCCAGCTCGACCGGTTCCAGCAGGACTCCCGGCTGTTTGTTGTGGCGTTCGGCAATGCGCAGCGTCAGCTTGCCTCGTCCGGCGCGGGGAAGCTGCAGATCGTGGCGCAGCGCCGGCTCATGCTCAAGACTGGCGCTGCGCTCGCCCGCCGGCTGCACGCTGCCGCCCTCGTCACCGGCGACTCGCTGGGACAGGTGAGCAGCCAGACGCTGACGAACATCACTGCCCTGGACGACGCCGTGCCGCTGCCAATCTTGCGGCCGCTGATCGGGCTGGACAAATCCGAGATCATCGCCGAAGCCCGCCGGATCGAGACGCTCACGATCTCCGAGCTCCCGGACGAGGACTGCTGCTCGCTGCTGACGCCGCGGCAGGTGGAGACGCGCGCGCGGATCGAGGACCTGCGCCGCATCGAGGCCCGGCTAGATGCCGACGATCTCGCCGAGGAACTCGCGGCGGCCGCACAGGAGCACACGCCTGGCCGGGGCTAGCGTCGCGGGATCAGGCGCCCACCCCGTCGGCGGGGGACGGCAGCCGGCCGCTCCAGATCACTGCCTCCCCGCCGATCCGGGTGAGGACAGCTCCGCTGACCCAGAGCACGTGAGCCGGCCCAGCCAGCACGACATCGCTGATGCCGCCAGTGCTCAGCCACGAACGCGGACTGATCTCCAGATGGCCGCCCTCCGCCGACGCCTGCACGATCATCCCGCTCGCGGAGGCGCTAGCCGGCGTGGCGGTGATCAGCACCGTGCCGTGAGGCCCAGCCGCCAGTCGTCCGGCCCACGCGTTGATAGGGGTCACCAGGCTGGACCAGCGCGCGCCGTTCCAGTGCAGGAGCACCAGCCGGACACCGCCGACCGCGTCGGTCTTGTCACCAAGGATCCATACGTCTGCGCTGGAGATCGCCAGGATGTCCCGCACGTTCATGCCGTTGAGCGCGCTGCCTGTCGGTACCTGCTCCCAGTTCGTGCCGTCCAGGCGGACCACAGAGTAGGAAGCCGGGCTTGCGGCGATCGCCCAGATGTCGCTCGCTGATAGTGCGCTTGCCCGCACGATCGACCCTGCCAGGCCGGTCTGTCGTTGCCAGGACACGCCGTCGTAGTGCCACGTTCCGATGGTGCTCGTGCCATCCGCCGACGTGCCGAACAGCCAGACGTCGGCTGGCGTCACTGCGGTCACGCCGGTGACCTGGCCCTGCTGCCAGCGCCTCGCTACCCGCCAGCGCGCGCCATCGAAATGCAGCAGATACCGGCCGTACTGGCTAGCTGCCCACACATCCGAGCTCGACGTGGCGCTGGCGTCGCTGATGAAGCTAGGGAGACCGGCCGGCAGGGTGGCGGTCGCTGAGGCGTCGCCGTTCCAGAGCGTGGCTACGGGCGCGCTTGGCCCGCCGGGATTCGTCCCGCCGAAGGCCCAGGCCTGATCCGGGCCGGTGGCGAGGATCGCCGAGTAGCCGGACGCGTTCGCTGGCAGGCCGTAGTGGCGCACCAGCGCCATTCTGAACGCGGAGCTAGCCGTCGTCGGCTTGCCGCTCACCTCATTGGCTGAGGGCGCCGACTTTGCCAGCCGGGCTAGCCGCTGAGACGGCAGCTGGTGCGCGACGGCCCACGTCGTCACGCTGGCGCCCGCCACCAGGGCGGGCACCGTCACGCAGACGGCAAGATGCCGGGCCCTAGCCGCAATGGGGCGGCTCCACAGCATCGACGTCTCCCCGTGGGGGCTCCGGGTGAGCAACTCGCAGATTGCATAACGCTAAAGTCAATTCTTTCCCAAAGATACCGGGCAACTGGCGCGAAGGTGCTGCATCACTGCTGTCATGCCCAGCACGTGGCAACCTGGGCCACGTGCCGTCGGCGTTGGGGATCGCCCACTCGGCGGTGGGCGCAGCGTGACCGATCACCGAGCAGTGGCAAGATAGCTGCACCTGAAGGTCCGCGCCCGAGGCCATGGGCCAGCAGGGTGCGACGGAAGGGGACGGGTCAGCGGGATATGGCGGACGAGCCGGTGCTGCCGCCGGGTCAGTACATACCGCGGACGCTGCCGGTGCTGCACTACGGTCCGGTCCCCGCGTTCAATCCCGAGACCTGGGATCTGCGGATCTTCGGGGCGACCGAATCAGGGTCAGAGGCGCGGCTGAGTTGGGACGACGTGGCCGCGTTGCCGGTGAGCGAGCTCACAGCCGATTTTCACTGCGTGACGAAGTTCACCGTTCCCGGCATTCGCTGGTCGGGTATCCCGGCGACCGAGGTGCTCGCTCGCTTCCCGCCCGCGGCAGGGGTCACGCACGTGATGATCTGGGCCGACTTCGGCTACAGCGCCAACGTGCGCATTGGCGATTTCGCCGCGCCGACTACGCTGCTCGCGACCCAGATTGAGGGCGCTCCGCTGAGCGCCGAGCATGGTTATCCGCTGCGCCTCGTCCTGCCGCATCTGTACGCATGGAAGAGCGTCAAGTGGGTTCGCGCGCTGGAGTACCTGACCACCGACCGGCGCGGTTTCTGGGAAGAGCGCGGCTACCACAACACCGCGGATCCCTGGCGTGAGCAGCGCTACTCCTACCAGGAACGGGACGGCGAGGGACCCCCGTTCTAACGGGCCCCGTGCCTAGAGAGCGCCGATGTTGATCGTGATCGTCGCGCCCTGCGGTGCCTGGCCAGTCGGCGAGTAGCTCGTCACCCTGTGGCCGAAAGCACCCTGGTTCACCTGCACGCCGAACCCGGCCTGCTGGAGCGCGGCCGTTGCCTGGTCCTGGGTCATCCCCAGAACGTCGGGGACGGCGACCTCTCCGTTCGGCTGGCCGGTCTGGCCGCCCTGCCCAGTCGACACGTACACCGTGACGACTTCGGGATTGGTGATGGGCGTGCCCGGCGCCGGAGACTGATTGCTGACCGTCCCGGCGGGCAGCGAACTGCTGTTGTCGTCGACCGGGTTGATGGTGAGGCCGCCAGCGGCAGCCTCCGCCTGGACGTCGCCGATCTGCTGGCCCACGAAGTTCGGTAGCGGCTGGCCCGAGCTCACTACCAGCTGGACAGGCTTGTACGCCGGCCACTTCTGGTAGGCGACCGGGTTCGTTGAGATGACCACGTTCGCAGGGACGCCGGCGGATGTCTGGTAGCTCGGAGGTGCCGCCTTGAGGCCAGCTGACCGGATGGCCTGCTGGGCCTGGTTCACCGGCAGGCCAGTGACCTGCGGCATCGTCACCATCACCGGCCCGAGCGAGGGAATGACGGTCACCTGGCCGCCCCGGCCGATGTCCGATCCGGCTGCCGGGCTGGTGGAGATGACCCGCCCGGCCGGCACGCTGTCACTGTTGCGGGCGTGGCCGGTCACCACGTGGAACCCGGCGCTCGACAGTTCGGCGCGGGCCGCGCTCACGCTCATGTTGGTCACCTGCGGCACTGCAGCGTACCGGCCGAACGCCAGCCACCAGACGAGCACGCCGACCAGCACGATGGCCGGCACGATCAGAACTCGCCGGCTGAACAGCCAGCGCTGCAGCCACGGCTCCTGGTAACCCCGGCCGGAGCCGCGCCCGTGGCGGCCAGAATGACCGCCGCCGAAGTCTGGCTCCTGGCCCACGGGGACGACCATGGTGTGGTTGGGCGCTCCGCTGCGGTCGCCCAGCGCGGGCAGGTAGCCGGCCGGCGGGTACTGCGCGGTCCTGGCGTCATAGGCAGGCTGCAGTGCGCCGCCCTGCTCGGCGTCCGGCATCGGGGAGTCGCTGCCGGCCTGGCGGGAGCCGTTCGATGCCAGGCCCGCTGGCCAGCTCGTCATCGGCGCGGCGGGTGCCGGGACGTCAGTCGGCGCATATCCGGGCCCGGCTGGCTGCCCGTCCCGCCTGGTCACCGGCGGTAGCGGCATGCCTCGGCGAACCTCGGTGATGGCGCGCAGGTAGTGCCGCGCGTCAGCAGGGCGGAGATCCGGATCCCGGCTGGTCGCGAGCGCCACGAGCGCGTCCAAGGCCGGCGGCAGGTCGGGCTGCGCGCTGGATGGCGCCGGTACAACAGAGTTGACGTGCTTGTATGCCACCGCCAGCGGCGTGTCCCCGGTGTGCGGCTGCCGCCCGGTCAGCATCTCGAACAGCATGACGCCCACCGCGTAGACGTCCGTCCGCTGATCGGATGAGTTGCTGGCTACCTGCTCGGGCGCCAGATAGGCGGCCGTCCCGATGAGCAGGCCGGACCTGGTGTGCCGGATTCCGGACGCGGCCCGGGCGAGACCGAAGTCAGCGACCTTGACCGAGGTGCCGTTGCCGAGCAGCACGTTCTCCGGCTTCACGTCCCGATGGACGATGCCAGCATCGTGTGCGACGGCCAGGCCGGCTAGCACCCGCTCAATAATGTCGAGCGCCTCACGCGGGTTCAGGCGGCCGCGGGCCGTGAGCAGCTCACGCAGCGTGGGCCCCGGCACGTACTCCATGGCGATGTAGTGGAGATCACCGGTGGAGCCCTGATCGAAGACGGCGACGACGTTCGGGCTCGACAGCCGGGCGACCGCGTGGGCCTCGCCGATGAACCGGTCCACGAACTCGCGGTCGCGGGCCAGCTCCGGATGCGCGATCTTGATCGCAACGGCACGATCCAGTCGCACGTCGCGGGCCAGGTAGACCGTGGCCATGCCGCCTCGGGCAATCTGCGACTCGACGAGGTACCTGCCGTCGAGTAGCTGCCCAATCGGCGCCGACAACGTCACATCCATCGGGAGAATTCTAGGGGCCACGCAGTGTTCTGCGCGCAGAACAGGCTGCGATAGCCCTAACCCACGGGTGGAGAGGAGGCGAGCGCGAGGTGGCGCCGCGGCACCCGGCCAGCTAGGAATGCCTGCCGTCCCGCGGCGACAGCGAGCCGCATGGCCTCCGCCATCAGCTCCGGGCTGCGGGCCCTGGTGACGGATGTGGCGAGCAGCACAGCCGCGCAGCCGAGCTCCATCGCGATCGCGGCGTCGCTCGCGGTACCGATCCCTGCGTCCAGGACCACGGGCACTCCGGCCGACTCGACGATCAGCTCGATGTTGTGCGGGTTGCGGATGCCAAGCCCGGAGCCGATCGGCGCGCCCAGGGGCATCACGGCCGCACAGCCTGCCTGCTCGAGCCGCCGCGCAAGAACCGGATCGTCATTGGTGTACGGCAGCACCGTGAAGCCGTCGGCTACGAGCTGCTCGGCCGCCAGCAGCAGCTCGACCGGGTCGGGCAGCAGCGTCCTCTCGTCCGCGATGACCTCGAGCTTGACCCAGCTGGTGCCGAGTGCCTCGCGCGCCATGGCCGCGACGCGCACCGCCTCGGTGGCGGTGTAGCACCCCGCGGTGTTCGGCAGCACGCGGATGCCACGGTCGGCTAGCAGCGCGAGGACCGAGCCTTGTGCTGCCGGGTCGACACGCCGCATCGCGACGGTCGTCAGCTCGGTACCCGAGGCGGCGAGCGCGCGGTCGAGTACGTCCATGCTCGGCGCGCCGCCGGTGCCCATGATGAGCCGGGAGGTGAATTTCTCACCGGCAATCAGCAGCGGATCGTCCACTGTCAGCCTCCCTGCACAGCGGTCAGGACCTCCACGTCGTCGCCTTCGGCGAGCGCCGTGGTGTCCCAGGCGGCCCTGCGGACAACGGTTCCGTTGACCGCCGCGGCCACGCCGGACGGGGCGCGAGTCAGGAGCGCAACCGCCTGCGCCAGTGACCCGCCGCCAGCCAGCTGATGCGGCCGGCCGTTGATTTTTACCTGCATGCGGCTTCTTCTTCCGGCCGCGGGGCGGCTGTCGTGCTGCGGGTGCCATAGCGACCCGCCGCAAACGCGCGCCACAGCGGGTCTGGTACGCCGGTGCGCAGGAAGCCGGCGACCGTGTCCGCCGTCACGGGCGCCAGCAGGACCCCGGCGCGGAAGTGCCCCGTGGCGAGGACTAGCCCAGGCATCTCGCACAGCCCGATGATCGGCGCGTTATCGGGAGTGCCGGGCCGGAGCCCGGCGACGGCATCGGCAAACTCGAGTTCGGTAATCCCTGGCACGAGGGTCCGAGCATCGCGCAGCAGCTCCCAGATTCCGCCGGCTGTCACCGTCGTATCGGGACCGAGTTCCTCCTGCGTTGCCCCGACGACCAGTTCGCCGCTCTCCCTCGGCACCAAGTACACGCCTGAGCCACGGACAATTCCGCGGACGGTCCGCCGCAGCAGGCCGGGCGGCAGCCCGGCAGCTGTCATCGCCGCTGTGGTCCGGAGCCGGATGATCTGGCCCTTGACCGGACGGACCGGCGGGGCGATGCCGGGCGGCAGGCCTGGCATTCTGGCCGACTGCCAGCCAGCGGCCAGCACGATCCATTCCGCCTCGGCTACCGAGCCGTCAGCCAGTCTGGCGCCGCTGGCGCGGCCTGCAGTGCAGATCACCTCTGTGACCCGCTGGCGGACGAGCCGGGCACCGGCCCCCTCAGCCGCCTGCACGAGCGCGGTCGCCAGCAGCCGCGGGTCGACCGAGCCGTCGTCGGTGGCAAGCAGCCCGCCGCGGATGGACGGGTCAAGCATCGGTTCCGCATCCCGGCACTCGCGCGCGCTGAGCTGCTGCAGATGCACGCCGAACGACTCCTGGAGCTGCCTGGTTTCGGCGAGGGCGGCCACGTCGTCACTGTCGTAGGCAACCTGCAGGGTGCCAGACTGCCGGAAGCCGGCCGACAGGCCGGTCGAGCGCTTCAGGTCGGCGACGAATGCCGGGTAGCGCCAGAGCGAGTCCTGACCGAGCCCGAAGATCTCCCGCTCGGCGTACGCAGCCTCCGCGATCGGGGTGAGCATGCCCGCGGCGGCGTGCGTCGCCCCCTGACCAGGCTCGGGGTCGGCGATGACGACCTGCATGCCCCGCTGGGCCGCCCGCCAGCCGATGGCCAGGCCGATGACGCCGCCGCCGATGACGAGGACGTCGGTCCTAGCCTGGCTCTCGACGCTCACCGTCGGCTCCCTTCGCCGGCATGACCCGGATCAGGTTCCTGCGGTCGGCGGCTCACCAGCCGCCCTCTCAGTCCGGTCACACCGGACTCCCGCGCGATGATCCCCAGGGTAGCGCGCCCTTGCCAGCTGGGCGGCGGCGCGGCGGATCTCCCGATTGGCCCCGAACGTCACTGCCGGCCGGGGAGGGCGAGGCCGGTCTCGTAGGCGACCACGACGAGTTGTGCACGATCCCGGCAGCTCAGCTTGTCCAGCAGATGGCTGACGTGCGTCTTCACCGTGGCCACGGACAGGTGCAGGGCGGCGGCAATCTCGCTGTTGGACTTCCCGGCAGCGACCTGCTCCAGCACGTCCCGTTCTCGGTCCGTGAGCTGGGCGAGCGCGTCCTGCGCGAGCCTGGCGGCGGGACGCGGATGCCGGGTGAACTCGGCAATCAACCGGCGAGTTATCGCGGGGGCGAGCAGGGCCTCGCCCGCGGCGACAATCGCGATGGCATCGAGCAGCTGCTCCGGCGGCGTGTCTTTCAGCACGAAACCGCTGGCGCCGCTCCGAAGCGCTTCGAAGACGTGCTCATCCTCGTCGAATGTGGTGACTATAAGGATCCGGGGAGCCGAGTCCGGATCGGTGTCGAGGATGACCTTGGTTGCCTCCAGCCCGCCCATGACCGGCATCCGGATGTCCATCACCACGACATCCGGCTTGAGGGCCCGCGCCTGGCGGACCGCCTGGATGCCGTCGCTGGCCTCACCTACGACGGTCAGCCCTGGTGCGGAGTCGATGAGCAGCCTGAACCCCGTCCTGACCAGTGCCTCGTCGTCGGCGATCAGGACCCGGATGCCAAGCGCCGGAGGTCTCGTCAAGCGATGGCTCCCTTCTGATGGGGTAGCGGCTGGACAGGCAGATGTGCGCTCACGACGAATCCGCCATCCGGGCCCGGTCCAGCGGTCAGCGTGCCGCCGAGCAATTCGGCTCGCTCCTGCATGCCGGGGATGCCAAGCCCGCCGCCCGAAGCGGATTCAACGGGGTTCGGATGGCCGGCGTCGGTCACCGTCACGGTGAGGTTGCCGTCGCCGTGGTCGATATCGACCCGGGCAGGTGCGCCGCTGGCGTGCTTGCTCACATTGGTCAGCGCCTCCTGTGCGATCCGGTACGCGGACAACTCCAGGGCCGCGCTGTACGTGCGCGGCTGCCCGGAACTGTGGTAGCTGACGTCCTGGCCGGCCCTGCGGAGTCTGTCGACAAGCGCTGGCAGGTCGCTCAGCGCCGGTGTCGCGGCCTCGTCGGCATCCTGTGGGTCACGGATCTGGCGGAGCAGCCCGCGAAGCTCGTCGAGTGCTGATCGGCTGGCTGTCTCGATGGCGGACAGAGCGACATCTGCCTGGCCGGGCTGCTCGGCGAACAGCAGCCTTGCCACTCCAGCCTGGACCGCGATGGCGCTCAGGCTGTGCGAGACGACGTCGTGCACCTCCCTGGAGAGCCGCAACCGTTCCTCCGCCCTAGCGAGCTGGAGTTCCTCGGCAGCCCGGCGGCGCTCCACGCGCTGCAGCTGCTGGCGGTAGCCGCGAAGCGCCCGCACCATGTCGCCCGCCAGCCACGCACCGATTACTGCGAACAGCTGGACCGCATCCTGGTCCTGGTGCGGATGCAGGTGGATGGCGATCGGCAGCGACGCCCAGGTGCCCGCGCCGGCCACCAGCGCGGCTGTCAGCGACCGCCGTCGGCGGCTCCGGTCGGCACAGGTGAACACAGCGATCGCAAGATTGGGTCCGGCGTTGCTGATAAACGGGGTGAACGCCACGCCGGCGAGGGCCGCTGCCACGTAGATCGCCGCCACGGCTACGACGACGGTCACGGGCCACCTACGCCGGACGATCAGTGGCGCTGCGGCCGCTGCGCCGAAGGCAGCCGCGGTGGCCGGCTGGCCAGCTGATCCCGCGCCGAGCAGGACCGGCACGGTGAATGCCGCGAAGCAGCCAATTGCGATTGCCCAGTCAAGGCGATCCGGGGCCGCAAAGTCGGAGATCCGCTGCCAGAAGCGGGCAAGCAACGGCGGTGCGGGCGCGGCGGCTTGGTCCGTGATCACCATATTGTGACCATAGCCTGGGCTCTTACCAGCGATGATCGGTCGCGAGCCGGATCTCGCCATCGTTCTGCGGAATGAGGCCGCCCCTGGTCTCAGGCTGCCGATGGCGGTCAAGTCGAGACGCCAGGCCGACGGCAGCTGCCTGGCCGGCCGCGCAGCCTTGTCGCATGACCAACACAGCCATCACCACCGATGACGGACCACGCTCCAGCAATGAGCCTTCTCAGGCGACCCGGCAGTTGTCGGCTCTGCTCTGTGCCGCCGCGGCTAGCGCCGCGGTCGCTGGCATAGCTACCGGCCTCGCCACGTACCTGCACCGGTCGCCGATTCGACACGCGCACGTTCCCGGCACCTCGGCCTGGGTCCAGCACCTCGCCATAGCGGCCGCTGCCTGCGCGCTGTACGGCGTCGTCCGGTGGCGGCGTGCCCGTCGGCCCCGGCGGGGCACCGGCCGGCTCCTGCTGCTCGCCCCGCTGGGCAGCAGCGCCGCGTCACGTCTGGCGGCAACGATGCGGCAGGTGACGTGGCGGTCCGCGGCGACGCTACCCCTGCTGGCAGTGATCGCCTACAGCTTCTGGCGAGCCGGCGTCCAGGTCACGGGCGGACTCGACCCGAACTTCACCGTCAACGCGTGGGGCGGCCCGACGTACCTGGGCGCGATGGCATGCCACTACCTGGATGGCGCGCTGATCATCGCGGTCAGTGGCTGGCTGCTGAGCAGGATCATGCTTCGGCCGCCCTCGGGACGTGCGGATGGCTCCATCGGACTGTCTGTCGATTAAATACTCGATCAATGACCACGAATGTCAGTATCGGTCGATAACATGATCGAAGAAGCACGCGCCAAGGATCTGCGACGCCAGGGGAGGAGCGGGCCGTGACCGATAACTCAGGCAATGCCAGGATCGCGAGCTGGATCGACTCCCCGTTGGCTCGGCCGGCTGGCGAGCCCGCCGTTCGTGACGTGATCGGTGCCGGCTTCACGCATGCTGCGGACGGCCCGTATCCGCAGCTAGGAGCGCGGGGATTCGAGGCGGGCGGCCCGGCGGATCTGTTGCCTCCCTGCTCGGTTCTGGCCGAGCTGACTGGCCAGGTGCTGGAAGAAGGTGCTGGTCGGCTCACTGACGATGAACTGGTGGGTGTGCTGCGCGCCGCTCGCCGGGTGGTGTCGTGGCAGCAGGCAGTCGAGCTGGCCGCCGTGGCGGAGCTCACGGCGCGCCGCGCGGCTGAGCCGACGGGCCAGGGGCCTAGTGCTAGGGAGCGAGCCTCGGCCGAGGTGGCCGTCGCGCTGACCCTGACCGGCCGGTCGGCCGACATGCTGTCAGAGCTCGCCGTCGGCGTGAGGCGGCTCACTGATGTCGATACGGCGTTGCGCCGAGGTGAGATTGATATCGCGAAGGCATCGGTGTTCGTCGAGGAGCTCGCCGGGCTGGACTGGCTGCACGCATCAGTGATCGCCGGTCGGCACGTGTTCGCCGCCCCTGGTCTCACGACTGGCCAGCTGCGCCAGTTGTTGCGGCGCGCCGTGATGTCCGTCGACCCCGACGCGGTTCGGCGTCGGCAGCACAAGGCTCGCGACCATGCCCGCCTGGAGACGTGGTCAGAAGGATCGGGAAACGGTGCACTCGCCGGCCGGGAGCTGCCGCCTGCCCGCACGCTGCTCGCCGACCGCCACGTGCGCGCGCTGGCTCAGGCGTTGCAGCGCGCAGGCATGCCCGGCACGCTGGACCAGATCTGCGCCGAGGTGTTCCTCGCGCTCCTGTCCGGTGAGTCTCCCGAGTCGCTTCTCGCTGCCGCTGAGCCGCGCGACGACACGGCCGAGGGACCAGGCGGACATGGTGCCGATGAGCATGGCCGGCGCGCTGCGGATGAACAGGGCGGGCAGGCTGCCGGCGTGCCGGGCGAATGCATGACCTCGAAGCGAGGCGAAGCCGCCGGTCCAGGCGGACTCGGCTTGTCCTGGCCGCGCGGCCCGCTCGGCACGGTGCATCTGACCATGCCGCTCGGTGCGTGGCTGGGCATCACGAACAGCCCAGGAGAGGCCGCAGGTCGCGGCGTGCTTGATGCGTGGAGCTGCCGCGAGGTAGCCAGCTCTCTGGCGGGCCAGCCGGGCAGTCGCTACTGCCTGACGGTCACCACTCCGGACGGCCACCCGGTCGGCCACGCCTGTTCTCGCACCCCGCCACCGGGGCTCGCTCGAGACGGGCCGGCGCGGCCTCCGCCAGGACCGCCCGGAACAGAACGGCCGGGGGCAGAACGGCTGGCGCAGGATGGGCCCGCGCCGCCGGTCGTCGCGTGGATCCGCGGCCTCGCCATGAACTGGCTCGAGTCCGGGTCGTGCTCGCATGCGCGCGAGACGGCGGCGTACGTTCCCGGCAGGCTTCTTGGCCACCTGATCAAGGTCAGGAACCCGACGTGCACGGCGCCGGGTTGTCGGCGACCGGCCCAGCAGAGCGACCTTGATCACGTCATCCCGTACGCCCAGGGCGGGCGGACGTGCGAGTGCAACTGCCATCCAGCCTGCCGCCGGCACCACAGATGCAAGGGCAGCGCGGGCTGGCACCTGGAAATGCCGGAGCCCGGCACGCTGGTCTGGCGGCTCCCGCATGGCCGCCGTTACGTCACGCGCGCCCAGCCATATCCGGTCTAGGCGCAACGCCCGGCGACCGGAAGGCAACAACGCTCGCGATCGCCACCTGCGCTATTTACCGTCATTGCATG
>DASQIW010000086.1:0-3188 GCA_035631375.1 Streptosporangiaceae bacterium | reverse complement strand
GGAACGCCCGTGCTCGCGCCCACGCCGCGGACCGCGATGGTCTTCCAGCACTTCGGCCTGTTCCCGTGGAAGACGGTGCGCGCGAACGTGGGGTACGGCCTGCGGGTGCAGGGCAGGCAGGAGGCCCTGGGCCGGGTGCAGCGCTTACTCGACGCCTTCCACCTGAGCGAGGTCGCCGGCCACTATCCCGCTCAGCTGTCGGGCGGGATGAGGCAGCGCGTGGGGATGGCGCGTGCGCTCGCCGTTGAGCCCGAGCTGCTGCTTCTCGACGAGCCGTTCAGCTCCGTCGATGCGATCACCCGCGAGGCGCTGCAGAACGAGGTCCTGCAACTCTGGGAGCGTACTCAGCGGATGACTGCGCTCCTGGTCACCCACGACATCGACGAGGCCATCGTGATGGCCGACCGGATTATCGTCATATCCGGCCCGCCGGGACATATCTCCTTCGAGCTGCCCATCACCCTGCCGCGCCCAAGAAACACCCAGGAGATCCGGGCCCATGAGGATTACCCCAAGACCCGGAAGCTTCTCTGGGATTCCCTGGAGCGCCACGACGTCCGGCTTCCGGAGCTGACATGAGCGCTGCCACGTCACGATTCTCCCGGCCCGCCCGCGGCGGGCCCGGCTCCTGGCGGCCGCGACGGCGGCTGACGCCGGCCAGGCGGTGGGCGCTGCGGCTGGCATCGGTCGCGGTGCTGCTCCTGGCCTGGGAGATCTACGGCCAGTTACTCAACCCGATCCTGCTGTCCAGCCCGACCGCCGTGGTTGCCGCCGGCGCTGGCATGATCGCGGATGGGAGCCTGCCCCAGGCGCTGGCCGAGAGCCTCATCGTGCTCAGCCTCGGCCTGGCCTCCGGCGTAGCCGTCGGGGTGACCATCGGGCTGCTGGCCGGCCGGAGCGAAACCCTCGCCGCGCTGCTCGAGTTACCGGTCAATGCCGTCTACGCCACGCCGGCGGTGGCCCTGATCCCGATCATCGTGCTGTGGTTCGGCTTCGAGGTGACGGCCAAGGTCGTGGTGGTCTTCCTGTTCGTCGTCTTCCCGGTGCTCATCAACACCACCCGGGGGGTGCGGGAGGTTGATCCCGAGCTGATCGAAGTCGCACGGACCTTCTGCTCAAGCGAGAGACGCATGTGGAAGGACCTGATCCTGCCCTCCGCGCTGCCCTACATCGTGACCGGCGTCCGGCTGGCCATCGGGAGGGCGCTGATCGGCGTCATCGTGGCGGAGTATTACACCGCCTTATCCGGCCTCGGCTTTCTCATCGCCCGCAGCGCCAACTCATTTCAGACCGCACGCATGTTCGTGCCCATCGTGGTCCTCGCCCTGCTCGGGGTGGTTCTCACTGCGCTCCTGGAGTGGGTGGAACGCCGCCTCGTCCGGTGGCGCGAAACGCCGTCATAAAGAAGCCGTTGAAAGACCAAAGAACACGAATGAGGTGTAACTTCATGCGACGTTTATCCTGGCTGGCTTGCCTCGCCGCCCTAACGGTCACCTCCGCGCTCCTCGCCTCGTGCAGCAGCGGGTCCAGCACTGCGGCCGGCGGGACCAGCGGGGCCACGACCACCATCAACCTCGGGCTGCCGACCAGCGTCACAAGCTTCGCCAACGCGGACGTAGCGGTGGCCCAGGCGCGGGGGTTCTTCGCCAGCGAGGGGCTGACCGTGCACGTCAAGAACCTCGCCTCCGGCGTCCCGGTGGTCCAGGGCGTGGTCGGCGGCTCCCTGGACATCGGCGCGTCCAGCATCGAGCCGGTCGTCAACGCCGATGCCCAGGGCGGCGGGCTCGTCATCATCGGGTCCTACGCCGACCGGCTGACCGTTTCCATGGTCACGCCCGCGTCCATCCGGACGCCGGCGGAGCTGCGCGGCAAACGGCTCGGCATCCAGACGGTCGGCGCGTTCCGTGAGGTGATGACCCGGATGGTGATCGAGAACGCGGGGCTGACGCCATCCAACGTCGCGTACGTGCCGGTCTCATCCGACGGCTATATCGGCGCCCTGGTCCAGGGCTCCATCCAGTCGGCGATCCTGCAGCAGGAGCAGGTCACCAACGTGCTGCAGCGTGACCACAGCCTGCATGTGCTGGTGAACCTCTACCAGGCCCTGCCCGACTACTTCTACGGGACCTACGTGGTGAACCGGACGTGGCTCACGCACCACCCGCAGACCGCCCAGAAGTTCCTGACGGCGATCGTGCGCGCGCACCGGTTCATGTACAGGAACAAGGCCGCCACCGTGCCGATCGTCGCGCACGCAACCGGCTTCAGCCAGCAGGTCATCGGCCAGGCGTACGACGTGCTGCTCGGGCACGAGGGCGTTTTTCCGGTGAACCAGGGCCTCGACGCGGCCCACATCGCCACGACGATCCAGACCATGGAGCGGTACAAGACTCTCACCGGCACCGCGCCGGCCGTGTCGTCGCTCGTGGACACCGGCCCCATCTCGGCCGTGGTCAGGCAGCTCGGCGTGTGGACCGGTGATCCGCGATGGCACTAACTGTTGACCCGCATGACGGGACGCTGAGCCGGCGCAGGGTCAGCCGCCGGGCATCACGTGGTCGACTGGCAGCAGCGGAGTGATCCACGGGAAGACGATGAACCACAGCAGCGCCGCTGTGGCAATGGCCAGGATGGCCGCGCAGATGGCCTTGCTGGGGGCGCCGCCCGGGAGGCGCTGCCAGAGCCATTGGTACACGTGCTGCCTCCTGCCTCAGCCGGTGTGGCCGGTACGGGGCGCCTGGGCGTGCAGTGAACCGAACACGATGATGCGATGTGTGCCGGTCCAGGGGGGATCGCAGGTAATGAGTGTGATCATCGCCTGGTCGGGGCGCTGCCGTGGGTGACCGGGGACCGGGTCCAGGACCGCGGTGTCGCCGGGCAGTACCAGCTCGGCGTGGGTGACCCGGTAGGTATAGGTAGCGGCCGCGGTTATGATCACGACCTTGTCGCCGGGCCGGAGCTGGTTGAGATCGTAGAAGGGGTTCCCGGCGGTCACCCGGTGCGCGGCTACGGCGAAGTTGCCGATCTGGCCGGGCAGCGCCGTGCCGGGCACGTGCCCGGGCCCGAGGGCCAGCTGAGGGAGGCCGGTCCCCTGCACAATGGCGAACCTCCAGTGCAGGCCGAACCGGGGTACCCGGATGAACGCGAAGGGCTGCCCGGTGACCAGGTGAAGCCGGGTGGTGGCCGGC
>DASQIW010000085.1:0-6471 GCA_035631375.1 Streptosporangiaceae bacterium | reverse complement strand
GTGGTGATCGCGTCCTGGATCTGCGTGGACTGCAGCTGCGGGTTGTTGTTGGCGTCGAAGGAGTCCAGCTGGACGCCCAGCTTGGCGGCCTCTTCCTTCGCGCCGTTGAGCGACGCGATGCCGTACGGGCTCGGGTTGTAGTAGAAGATCGCCATCCGGATCTTCCCGCCCGACGATGTGCTCGATGACGAACTGTTGGACGGCGAGCCGCTCGACCCGCAGCCCGCGATGAGTGCCGCGGTCGCGGCAACCGCTACAGCTCCCGCACCAATGCGGGCGCGCTCCAGCCTTATCATGGTCCTTAGTGCTCCTCTCGGGAGAAAGGCCCGCGAGCCGATCAGCGTTGATCTTCGCCCGCCTCGGCTTGAGCAGAAGGTATCAGCGGACCGCCGATCTCATCAAGATCTGTTATCACGGCGTGACCAGCGCAGACTTGAACGAGTGCGGCGCCGCGATCATTGTCATAGCGGCCCGTATGCCCAGCAGGAAGTCGACTTTACTCATTCGTTATCGGCTGCCCCTGCGTTGCGGAAATAGCGCCGGCCTCGTGCAATGTCGGCGAGTCCGCGGCGGATCCGCTGACGGTCTTCGCCGGCCACGTCAGCGAGGACCGCAGTTTTGTAGTACCGCCATACAGGCGGACGGTATGGCGGAGCCAATGGCGGGCGCTGCCGACCGGCGCAAATCCGCACGGTATTAGCAAGCGACGCCGGGCCTGCGCGAGCGCGCTTGCGCGCCCAGTGGCACTGGCACGCGAGGCCGGCAGCGGCGTGGACGGGCGCAGCCCTTAGCTGCGCTGCAGGGTGCGACGAGCACCTCGAGGGCGCCCTCAGCGTCGTCAGTAGAGGCGGGGATTTATTGACACCAACACGCACAACGCTCATTTTCCGGCTGGCGCTCGGTGGCATCGGGATGGTCACAGAATGATTACCGAGCTTCGGCCGGGCGCTCATCATTGGCGCGATCTACAAATGACGCGGCCACGATTTATGGATTTTCACAACAAGCCGACCTAGGTCAGCGTGTTCATTCCTTTCGGTTGCGCAGGCACAAGTGATGACCGAGTCGTCTCGCGTCATTCTCGCGAATGTCATTCCCGGAGGTGATCGCGTGCGGAAGCGCGGGACCGCATCCGCCAGCTGCCGTCGGCGGTCCTCACCAGCTCGTCGGTGTAGGTGAAGTGCGCCATCACGGCCGGCGGATCCTGCGAGATGTCGACGACCATGCCGTAGACGACGCTCTCCAGGTAGTCGCCCTTGTCCGTCAGCACCGGGAGCCCGTGCCAGTGCCGGACGCGAAGCTTCCTCGGCACCGACTGCATCGTCACGAGGTCGGCGCGACCGGTGAACGTCCGGCCGGCCCGGCCGGGCACACCCGGCTGATCGTCGTAGATCCGCTTGCCGTCCTCGGTGAAGGTGTCCGCCCAGCCCTCGGCGTCGCCGCGGTCGACGGTCTGGCAGTACCTCGCGTAAAGATCCTGAATGGCGAACCGGTCCTCGGCCGTGATGTCCATGGGCCCGAACCTCTCACCTCGCAACGCCAGGCACAAGCATGGTGAGCTAGGAGCAACCAGTCGTCCGGCCGGGCTCAGGAAACAGGAAGCGGTGAGACATATGGGTAATCGGGTCGCAGGCAAGGTCGCGCTGGTCACCGGCGCTGCGCGCGGGCAGGGCCGCGCGGACGCGCTGCGACTGGCCGAGGAAGGCGCCGACGTCATCGTGGTCGACGTGTGCGCGCCGCTGCCGAGTGTCGCGTACGACTCTGCGACCCCCGCGGACCTGGCCGAGACGGTCAGCCTGGTCGAGAAGACGGGCCGGCGAGTCGTCGACGGCGTCGCCGACATCCGGGACCTGGACGCGCTGCGCTCCGTTGTCGACGACGCGGTCGGTCGGCTCGGCCGGCTGGACATCGTAGTGGCGAACGCGGGCATCTGCGTGCCCAAGTCCTGGGACAAGGTCACTCCGCAGATCTTCGCGGACACGATCAGCACGAACGTCACGGGAACCTGGAACACGGTCATGGTGGCAGCACCGCACCTGGTGCGCGCGGGCGGCGGCTCGATCATCCTGATCAGCTCGGCTGCCGGGATCAAGGTCCAGCCGTTCATGGTCCCGTACACCACCAGCAAGTTTGCGGTCCGCGGCATGGCGAAGGCGTTCGCCGCTGAGCTAGGCCGGCATCACATCCGGGTCAACAGCGTGCACCCCACCGGCGTCAGCACCCCCATGGGGTCGGGTGGCATGCAGGCCGAGATCATGGCCGCCATCGCCGGTGACGAGCGGCTGGGCGTCATGTTCATGAACATGATGCCGGTCGACATCACCCAGCCCGAGGACGTCGCCGACACCGTGCTCTTCCTGGCCTCAGACGAGTCGAAGTTCATGACCGCCCACGAGCTGTCGCCAGACGCCGGAGTCACCGAGTTCTAGCTCGCGATCGCCGCGCCCGGCGCGGCAAGGGGCTGGATTTGACAACATGCAGGTAATCACCTGCATAATGGCAGGGTGGCGGAAGACACCGATCGCGTCTTCAGGGCGCTGGCCGACCCGACCCGCCGGACCATGCTCGACCGGCTGCGTCAGCGCAACGGTCAGACGCTCACCGAGCTGTGCGAGCAGCTCGGCATGGCCCGCCAGTCGGCGACGCAGCACCTGGGCGTGCTCGAGGCTGCCAACCTGATCAGCACGGTCTGGCGCGGCCGGACCAAACTGCACTACCTCAACCCGGTCCCGATTCACGACATCGGAGAGCGCTGGATCGGCAAGTTCGAGCGCCCGCGCCTGAGCGCGCTGAGCGCCATCAAGCAGCGAGCAGAGGGGCAGGACATGACCGGCAAACCGACGTTCGTGTACGTCACCTACATCGAGAGCACTCCAGAGAAGGTCTGGCACGCACTGACCGACGCCGACCTCACCGCTGCCTACTGGGGACACAGCAACGTCTCCGACTGGCAGGCCGGCTCGCGCTGGGAGCACGTCCGCGCCGACGGGTCCGGCATCGCCGACGTGGTGGGGACGGTGATCGATGCCGTTCCCGGTCAGCGGCTGGTGCTGACGTTCGACGCCCCGGCCGGCGAGCCGGCCGCGGACCCGTCCGTGGTCACGTTCGACATCACGCAGTTCCACGACATCGTCCGGCTCACCGTCACCCACGAGAACCTGGCCGACCAGGACGCTTACGAGGCCGTCTACGCCGGCTGGCCGGCGGTCTGCGCGAACCTCAAGTCGCTGCTGGAGACCGGGCACACGCTGCCGCAGCCACCGTGGGAGATGTACACCGAGCTGATGGACGAGGCAACTCGCACCGACGCCCGCTGACCGGCTTGCCGGCTGACTCGCCAGCCTCAGCCGGACCCGCCGGCGAGCCGCCGCGCAGCGTCGGCGATGTGCGCGGCGCTAATGCCGGCCGCGTCCATCAGCTCGGCGGACGTTCCCGAGCCGGGCATGTTGCGGACGGCCAGATGGGCGACCGACAGGTCCGCCTTTCCGGCCGCGGTCAGCGCCTCGAGCACCGCTTCCCCCAGGCCGCCCTCGGGATGGTGATCCTCCACCAGCACGAAGCGGCCACCAGTAGCGGCGGCGGCTGCCGTCAGCGCCGCCACGTCAACGGGCTTCACCGAGTACAGGTCGATGACCCGCGTGCTGATCCCGTCGGCGGCCAGGAGCTCGTGTGCCGCGAGACACTCGTGCAGCGTCACGCCCGCTCCGACCAGCGTCACCTGATCGGCGTCGCTGCGGCGCACCACCTTGGCGCCGCCCACCGGGAACGACTCCCCGGCCGGATACAGCACCGGGTACGCGCCGCGGGTGGTCCTCATGTAGGAAACGCCGTCCAGGTCCGCCATCGATGCGACGAGCGCAGCGGCACTGGTGGCATCGCTCGGATACAGCACGCTCGAGCCGTGCACCGCGCGCATCATTGCCAGGTCTTCCAGCGCCATCTGGGAGGGGCCGTCGGCGCCGATCTCCACGCCGGCGTGCGAGCCGGACAAGCAGATACTGGCCCGCGAGATCGACGCCATCCGGATGAAGTCGTAGGCCCGGCTGAAGAAGGCGGCGAACGTCGAGGCGAACGGCCGGTAGCCACGCACGCTGAAGCCGACCGCGGCGGCGACAAGCTGCTGCTCGGCGATGTACATCTCGAAGAACCGCTCGGGATACTTCTGGGCGAACTCGTCGGCGTGCGTCGAGTTGCTGACCTCCCCGTCCATCGCGACCACGTCCGGCCGCGCCCCGAGCGCGGTCAGCGCGTCGCCGTATGCCTTGCGCGTGGCGACCTTCGCGCCGACCGTGTACTCAGGCAGCTTCACCCCGGCCGCGCCGTCGGGGGTCGGACGAGGAGTATGAGTGCTGGCCTCCGGCATCGGGCCGCGCACCACCAGGTGGCGCTCGCCGCCCAGCTCGATGATCGCGCGCTCCGCCATCTCCGGCGGGAGCGGCTTGCCGTGCCAGTCCTCCTTGTCCTCGACCTCAGAGAAGCCGCGGCCCTTCCTGGTGCGGGCGAGGATGACGGCGGGCTGGTCGCCGCCTGGCATGGTTGCCTCCCGCATGGCGCGGTCGATGTGGCTCACATCGTGGCCGTCGATGACGGAAACCCGGGCGCCGAACGCCGCCGCCCGCCGGGCGTAGGCGTCGAGGTCCCACGACAGCGCAGTGGGACCACGCTGCCCGAGCCGGTTGACATCCACGATGGCGACGAGGTTGGACAGCTTGTAGTGCGAGGCCTTGTCGAAGGCCTCCCAGATCGACCCCTCGGCCATCTCGCTGTCCCCGCACAGCACCCACACCCGGAACGGCGAGTGATCCAGGTACTTGCCGGCCAGCGCTACCCCAACCGCGTCGGGCAGGCCCTGACCCAGCGAGCCGGTCGCCACGTCGACCCACGGAAGCTCCGGCGTGGGGTGACCCTCGAGCCGCGACCCGAACCGGCGGTACTCCGTCATCAGCTCCTCGTCTGAGACGACGCCCACCGCCTTGAAGACGGAGTACAGCAGCGGTGACGCGTGGCCCTTCGAGAAGATGAGGTGATCATTACCGGGATTGCCCGGGTCATCCCAGTCGTAGCGCAGGTGCCGCCCGACCAGCACCGCCAGCAGGTCCGCGGCGGACATGCTGGAGGTCGGGTGCCCGGACCCGGCTGATGTGCTCGAGCGGATGGAGTCGACCCGTAGCTGCTGGGCCAGCTCACCGGCCGTGCGGAGGTCGATATCCGTCTTGATCGACGTGGGAACAGCCACGGTACCTCCCTGCTCTCCAGGCGCACCACTACCCAGGCTAGGCCTGGGCACGCGCGCGGGGACAATCAACTCCATGGCCAACGCACGGAACGGGGCCGCCAGCCTTCGCGGCCTGCTCGACCGGTGGCGGTCCGACCTGGCCGCCTGGGCCATCCCGGACAACATCCTGTCTGCGGTGGAGCAGTCACCGTGGGTGCTGCCCCGCGAGGTCTTCATCCGGCGCGCCAGCAGGGTCGCCGCGGCGCCGTCCGGGCCGTCCTACGTGCGTGCCCGAGCCGCCCTTGACCCGCCGGGCGGACTGCTGGACGTCGGATCTGGCGCGGGCACCGCCAGCCTGCCCCTGCTGCCGTGGTGCACAGCGCTGACCGCCGTCGACGCCGACGCGCACTTGCTGTCGGAGTTGGCTCAGCAGGCGGCGGCGAGCGGTTTTCAGCCCCGGCTCGTGACCGGCCGCTGGCCGGACGTCGCGGCGGCCGCGGGCGAGGCCGACGTCGTTACCTGCCATCACGTGCTCTACAACGTGCCCGATATCGAGCCGTTCCTGGCCGCGCTGACCGCCGCGGCCCGCCGCCTGGTTGTTGTCGAGCTGACCACCGTCCACCCGCTGACCAGCCTCAACACGCTCTGGCAGCGGTTCTGGGGCGTGCGGAGGCCTGATAGCCCGACCGCGGACGACCTACTGGCGATCCTGTCCGCGATGGGACTGCAGCCAGGCTCGCAGCGGTGGTCCCGACCCGGCGGCCGGGACTACGGGAGCTTCGCCGAGATGACCGACGTGACCCGGCGGCGGCTGTGCCTGCCGCCCGAGCGCGCCGACGAGGTCGCCGAGGCGCTGGCTGACCTAGGTGTGGACCCCGCGCACCCGGTTGACCTGGGCTCGTCTGGCCGTGAGGTGGTCACTATCTGGTGGGGACACCTCCCCAGTGATTTGGCCACGGGGACGTCTAGCGGGTAGAGACAATGGGGACAGCGGGCGGCGACAGGCAGGCATGCGATGAGCGAATGGCCAGAAGGCTGGTTCCGCGGAGGCCAGGGTCCGGGCGGACAAGGCGCGGATGACCTCGGCAATGCCGTCAGCGCCCCCGCGGGGCAGCGCGCCGGAAAGCCCGGCGCGTGGCCGGAGCAGCCGCCGCCGCGCTCGGGCGGTGGAACGAACCCCTGGCGGTCCCCCATCTGGTCTGCGGGCGGGCCTGAGTGGTCCACGCGCCGGCCGCGCTGGGGGCGGCGGATCTTTG
>DASQIW010000084.1:0-16678 GCA_035631375.1 Streptosporangiaceae bacterium | reverse complement strand
ATGGATCCACGTTCACCAGTCTGCAGACGCGTGACATGACGTACACGGTGGCGGCTGACTCCACCGGTATGGCCTGCACTGTCACCGCGACCGACTCCCCCCACGGCTACCAGATCATCACCACGTACGTCACCGACCCCGTCAGCGACACCGTACTGATGCACACCAGGCTCCGGGCCCTGCCCGGTACAGGCACCCGCCTGGCCAGCCTGCACCTATACGCGCGCCTCGACGCACACGTGAACGGCAACGGGGGCGGCGGCAGCCAGAACGCGGGCGCTAACTCGGGAGTGGTCGACACTTCCACGGGGTCCCCGGTACCGGTGATTGACAGCACCAGCACCGTCACCAACGCCGCCAATCGCGACTATGCGGCGCCGACCTACATGGCGCTGGACGCCAGCGTGCCCTCGCCGGACGCCAGCGTCGGGTACGCGGGCACCACCAGCGACGGCTTCACCCAACTCGATTCGGCTCATGCTCTCTCGCCATACGATTCAGCTCCCGACGGCCACATCGTGGCCACAGAGGAGCTGACGCCGCGGCCGGGTGGCTCGGTGACCCTGGCCCTTGGCTTCGGCCGCACGCAGGCACAGGCCGTCGCGACCGCCGCCGGCTCCGTGAGCCGGCCGTTCGGCTTTGTCGAAGCTCAGTACGTGTCAGGCTGGCTCGGCTACGACGCGCACCTGCGGCCGCCACCGCTGCACTTCCCTGGCCTGTCGCCCAGCCAGGCATCCCTGCTCAAGTCCCGCTATTACCTGTCCGCGAATGTCATCAAGGCAAGCGAGGACAAGACCTACCCGGGCGCGATCGTGGCGTCGCTGGCCAGCCCGTGGGGCCAGTCGGTGCCGGCCGGGGACTTCTCCGGCGGGGAGCCCGCCTACTTCGGCTCTTACCGCGAGGTGTTCGCCAGGGACCTGTACGAGGCGTTCACCGGGCTGCTCGCCGATCGCGACATCGCCACCGCCCAGGCGGCCACTCTGTTTCTGTTCGGCCGGCAGCAGCAGGCCGACGGGTCAATGCCGCGCAATTCGCTGCTCAACGGCAAGCCCGCTGCTGACACCGGCGGCACCCAGCTGGACGAGACGTCCTACCCCATCATCATGGCGCTCCAGTCCGGCCTGGGCGGGGACAGTGCGCTCTGGCAGGACCACATCCGGCCCGCTGCGGATTTCCTCGTCGCGCACGGGCCGTCGTTCGGGGTCGAACGGTGGGAGGAGCAGACCGGGTTCTCGCCGTCCACTATCGCCGCCGAGATCGCCGGGCTCACGGCCGCGTCGGTCATCGCCGCCAAGAATGGCGATAGCGCCAGGGCGCAGGTCTACCAGGCCACCGCGGACTATTTCCAGCGCTCCGTCAAGAGCTGGACGGTGACGACCAACGGCCCTTACGGGCCCGACTACTTCATCCGCCTGTCCAAGACGGGCGACCCCAACGCGGCAATCGCCTACAACCTCGGGAACGGCGGGCCGACTGCGGACCAGCGGGCCGTCGTCGACGGCGGTTTCCAGGAACTGGTCCGGCTCGGCGAACTCCCCATCAGCGATCCCGACGTCCAGGCCTCGCTCGCCGTCCTTGACAAGCAGATCTCTGTGTCCACACCGAGCGGCGCCGGCTACTACCGGTACGGCACGTCGGCCGCGCAGGGCAGCGCGGACGGGTACGGGGACTGCTACCAGCCGAGCCAGACCTCGTGCACGACCGTGGGCGCGCCGTGGGCGCCGACCGGCAAGGGAACCGGGCACCTCTGGCCGGTCCTGTCCGGCGAGCGCGCCGAGTCCGGAATCGCCGGCGGCGACACGGCCACCGCGGCGTCACTCCTGCAAGCGATGATCAGCTTCTCGTCGGGCGTAGGACTGGTACCCGAGCAGGCATGGGAGAACCCCGACCTGGCCGCGTCTGCGTATGGCGCCGACCCGGCGACCGCGTCCATCGGCTTCACCGACGGCAAGGCTGCCGGGTCAGCGTCCCCGCTGACCTGGGCGCAGGCTCAGGAACTCCGTCTGATCGCCGCACTGGGCGACGGTCACACCGTGGAAACCCCGGACTTCACCACGCAGCGCTTCGTCGCCCACGGTCCGCCCGGCCCCCTTGGGGTGACCATCTCCGCACCTGCGTCCGGTGCCATCCTGGCGTCAACGACGACCACGGTGACCGGGACAACCGCCCCCGGGACGGCCGTCGCGATCGAGGCGCAGGGCACCTCAACCGGCGCGGCGTCCACGGTATCGACCACAGTCGCCGGCGGGGATGGCAGCTTCTCAACGAACGTGCCGATCAGCTTCGGCAGCAACGTCATCACGGTCACGGCATCCGCGGCGGGCGGCAGGAGCACGGGTTACGGACAGGTCACCGTCGCCAATGAGGGCGGCGGAAGCCCCGTCCTCGATCTCCCCGACGCGGCCGGTAACGGCGTTGGCAACGACGCCGGCCCGGGCACCTACCAGTACCCCACTAGCTCAAACTTCGTGCCTGGTGCGTTCAAGCTGACCCGGTTCCAGGTGCTCAGCGACGGTACCTATGCCTACGTGCGCGCGACGATCGGCAACCTGGCTCCGACGTTCGGCTCGGCGCTCGGGGCGCAACTCCTCGACGTGTACGTCCACACGCCGGGGACAGCGGCTACTTCCACGCAGGCGGCGTTCGCGTCGCGCAACTACTCAATCGCCCCGGCGGGCGCCTGGAGCCAGCTGGTCGAGGTCCAGGGGTTTGCGTCACCGGTGTGGAAGGACGCCACGGGGAACCCGGTCGGGACGCCGTTCGTGCTCGCCGAGCAGTCAGATAACACGATCACGATCGCCCTCCCCGAAGCGCAGTTCGGTACGCCGGGACCGGGCTGGGGGTTCACGGTGGTGCTGACCGGGCAGGACGGATTCAGTCCAGACCAGGCCCGCGGCTTCACCGCGACCCCCGACCTGTTCACATTCGGGGTCTGCGCCCCCGGCGGGACCGCGCCCATCTGCTCGGTCAACCCGAACACTGTGCCCAAGGCGATGGACGTCATCACCCCGTCCGGAGTTTCGCAGTCATCAGAACTCGACCCGACACTAGGCCCCGTGGCCATCCAGCCGGTCATCGTCCCCTGACCGGCCGGCGCCAGTAGCTCACGTTGCCAGGAATGGGCAACCCCGGAGCTGCGCCGTTGCTGCGAATGCCGCGGACCACGACAAAGTAGAACGGCGCGTGCGATGCTACAAACGCGTGACGCGAACACCAGCAGCCGACAACTGCAAGGAGTCTGCCCGTGTGGCGGAAACGGCGCGGTAACGCCAGGACCCTGCTCCCGCCATGCTGCGTGGAGTACCAGCAGCGGACCGGGACCAGGCAGATGTGCCCGCAGCACGAACAGCGAACCGCCGCGAACAATGACCACCTGCAGCGCCTCCAGCGCGCCGAGGTGTTCGACAAGCTTCACGAGGCATTCGGAGCCGACGCACGTGGTCCCGAGCGGACCTGGAGCTACGACACCGGGGCAACGACGAATCCAGACGACGGCAGCACCACAGATAACGGCGACCCGTCAAGGCTCTCGGACGCGACGACCAGGTGGCTCAGCGAGCGCAGCAAGAAGAAGTGACGAGGGCGCGCGCGCCAGTCGCACGTGCGACTCGGTTACGTCGCTGGCGACAGCGAAGCAGGCATTACGTCACGGGCTGGGATCCTGTCCCGGCGCACCGTCCGGTGGTCCCTGGTCCGTAATGGGGTGCGGAAGTTCGTCATGAGCAAACCGGTTCGCCCACTTCCGGCCCTCCAGGAACTTCAGCGCAGGTATGTAGCGCATCTCGAGAATGAGCAGCGTCAGCGCCGCTCCTGTGACGGCGACCAGCAGCCGGCCCTCGCCAGCAGCGGCACCCACTGCGACAGCGGCCAGGATGCCGGCGGCGGTCGTCAGCCCGCGGACAGCGTCCGGGCGTTCCTGCCGGAACACAAGGGCCGCGCCGATGAAGCCAACCCCGGTCAGCGCGCCAGTGAGCGCCTCCGGCGCGCCGTGTGACGCCAGCACGCCGACAATGCCAGCGCCGACTCCGATCAGGCCGAACGTCCGGTCTCCCGCTCCGGCCCCGCGCACGTCGCGCTCAAACCCGATGACGTACGTGAGGCCCGCAGCGACGAGCACGTGCACGAGGTCCGCGACGTTTCCGGTCACAGCTTCTCCACCAGACACCGGGCCGCGACCATGACCGCAGCGTAACTGGCTGCGGCCGTCATTGGCCGTGCTTCAGCCGCTCCACCGTCACTGTGCACATGAGCGATCCGCACCGGTCCGTGGCTCTTGCGATGACCGGCCTGGTGTGACACGTTACGTTCAGGTTTCGGAATGGTACCGGAACAACCTCAGCAACCCGCTCAGGCCCGAGGGAAAAAGCATGACTCAATGGATCCGAGGCGCACTCTGTGGCGTCGGAGCAACGGCCCTTGCCGGAGCTCTCGCTGTCGGCGCGACCGCGACGACGGCAACTGCAAGCAGCACGACAGCCTCTTCGCGGACGCTCGCACCGAGCACCCAATTTTTTGTTCCGCTTCCGGTAAGCGCTTACCGCCAGCAGGAAGCGGCCCTGCGAGACGCTCAGCAGTTCACGCAGGCTGCCGATCTCGCGCGGATGGTCGCGACTCCGCAGGCGGTCTGGTTCACCAGCGGGACGCCTGCTCATGTCGAGCAGCAGGTGAGCGTGACGATGAACAAGGCGCAGGCCAAGGGCGCGGTTCCCGTGCTGGTCGCCTACTACATCCCTGGACGGGACTGCGCGCAGTACTCATCTGGCGGCGCGCTGACCGATGCCGACTACCAGGCCTGGATCGCGGCGTTTGCGGCAGGCATCGGGCACGGCAAGGCGGTCGTCATCCTCGAACCCGATTCCCTCGGCAACATGCCGTCGGACTGTCACCTCCCGGCCGGGACTAACTATCCCTTCACCGACCAGGGCCGGATCAGCGACCTCGTCGCAGGCGTCAGCTCCCTCGAGGCAGATCCCAATACGCTCGTCTACCTCGACGGCACTCACAGCGCATGGCAGCAGGTCGGCAATATCGCGCAGCGGCTCGTCGAGGCAGGCGTCCAGCAGGCGCAGGGCTTCTACCTCGACGTGTCGAACTACCAGTACACGTCGAACAACATCGCCTATGGCACCTGGATCTCGGACTGCATCGCCTTCGCGCAGGGTTCCGGCGCGATCGGGAGCGGGGCAGTCGAGCCGGGCACCTACCAGCCCGAGACCGGCTTCTTCAATGGGAGCTGCCCGAACCAGTACTGGAACGGCGGGCCGGCGACCAACTGGACGGGCACGGCCATGAACAACTACGTGCCCTGGAACGACCAGGTTCCGGCTACGGTGCCTGACCCGGACACGGTAGTGGGGATCAACGGCGCCTACGCGGGCGACCTCGCCTCGGTGAATGCCACGGCTACGACGCACTTCGTCATTGACACCAGCCGCAACGGCGACGGCCCCAACCCGATGACCGGTGGATCTGACTCCGACATGCTGAACTACACGGCCGCGCCCTTCGACCAGTCCGGTGGCACCATCGGCGCGCTCCAGGGGGGCAACTGGTGCAACCCGCCAGGGTCGGGGCTCGGCCTCGCTCCGACGGCCAGCACCGGCATGCCGCTGGTCGACGCCTACATCTGGGTCAAGACTCCGGGTGAGTCCGACGGCCAGTGCGACAGCGCCGGAGGCGTCCGGGCGTGGGACTACAGCGCGTACAACCCGTGGAACGTGTCAACGAGCGCGCAGGGCAGCTTCGACCCGCTCTGGGGTCAGGTCGACCCCGCGGCCGGCGCCTGGTTCGGCGCGCAGGCGCTCCAGCTGACGGCCGACGCCAACCAGTCGACGTCCGCTCCCGGTAACAAGGCACCGGCGCCTTAGGAGGCACTTCCCGCTCCATGGGAGTTGATCCACTGTCGCCATAGCAGCAGCGGACCTACTCCCACGGCGGTTCCAGCCTGCCGGCGGCGACCAGGGTTCACCGGATCCCTGGTCGTCGCCACCCGGCTGCTTGCCCGCGGGCGACGCGAGGCCCGGGCATGTGGCTCGCCATACCGTCCCGCGACGCTGAAGGGCTATAGAACTGAGGCCGACGCGCGCGGCACGCTGGGAACGTGGACAAGCTACGCACATCGCCAGCTGACGCAATCAGCGACCTTCCCGACGGAGCGTCTATCGCCGTCTCGGGCTTCGGCCCGAGTGCGGGTGCGCCCTTCAGCCTGCTGGCCGCGCTGGACGAGCGCGGCACGAAGGATCTCTGCTTTGTCGGCAACACGATCCCGCCCGGTGCCCAGGCACTCGTCGAGGCCGGACGAGTCCGGCGCCTGATTGTCTCCTTCACCGCGAGGGCGGGCGGGTCGTCGCCGGCGGAGGAGCGGATGCGGCGCGGCGAGATGACCTTCGAGCTGGTGCCTCAGGGCACGCTCGTGGAACGGCTCCGCGCGGCCGGGGCCGGCCTCGCGGCCATCTACACGCCGACGGGCATCGACACCCCGATCGCCGACGGCAAGGAGGTGAGGTACTTCGACGGCAAGCCCTATCTGCTGGAAACCGCGATCTCCGTCGACTATGCGTTCATCGCCGGGCACCGGGCCGACCGCCTCGGCAACGTGGAGTTCCGCGGCGCCAACGAGCACTTCGGGCCCAGCTTCGCCAAGGCTGCGCGCGTCGCCATCGTGGAGGTCGACGAGGTCGTTGAGCCCGGCGAGATCCCGCCGGAGCGGATCGGCCTGCCGGGCATCTTCGTCTCGCGCGTCGTTCGCAAGACCGTTGTCAACGCCCTGCCCAAGCACGGGCCTGCGCGCCGGGACCACGACGTGCCCCGCACCTACAACGGCAAGCCTGCCTGGACGCGCCCGCAGATGGCCGAGCTGGCTGCGTCGCTCCTGCCCGAGGGCTCGTACGTCAACCTCGGACTCGGCATACCGAGCTACGTGTCCTCCTACGCCAGGGACCGCCATCTCGTTCTGCACGGCGAGAACGGCATCCTCGGATACGGCGAGATCGTGCCCGACGACACGACCTACCCTGATGTGTTTAACGCGAGCGGATATCCGGTAACGCCAAGCCCGGGTATCTCCTACTTCGACAGCGTCACTGCCTTCGAGATGGTGCGCGGCGGGCGCGTGGACGCCGTCATTCTCGGCGCCTACCAGGTAGACGCTGAAGGCAGCTTCGCCAACTGGCAGACGCCGGACATGATCGGCGGCGGAATCGGCGGTGCCATGGACCTGGTGGCTTCCGGCCGCACCGTCGTGGTGATGATGGAGCACCGCGACAGCCGCGACCGGCCGAAGGTCGTGCAGCGCTGCAGCTACGCGCTGACCGGGAAAGCCTGCGTCGACATTCTGGTGACCGATCTGGCGCTGTTCCGCCGCCGGGACGGCGTGCTCATGCTGGAACAGGTTGCCCCGGGTTTCACGCTGGAGGAGGTCCTTGCGCTGACCGACCTCGATGTGACCACGGCCGGCGAGAGTGCTCTGACGTAACGCCACCGCAGCGGGCGCTGATCCGGTACCGATCTGTGTCACGTCTTTCCGTCTAGCCGACGACATTGCCGCGGACTTAAGCTGCGCTCGGGAGCTGGCAGCGGAGGTCCTCATGCCTCAAGGCAGTCCTGGGATTCCAGGCTGGTTCATCGCGATTTTCGTCATCGTTGCGATCGCGGGTATTGGCACCTCGATCTGGCGGTACTCCGTGCTGCGATCAGGCGGACTCAATCCGTTTGTGGCGAGAGAGCAGCTAGAAGCCAAGCTCAATCAGAGCCTGACCCCTCCTCCGCCTGACACCGGGCAGTCAATCGAGCAACGCCTGGCTGAGCTGGCAGATCTGCACACACGCGGTGTGATCACCGACGAAGAGCTCAAGGCGGGACGCGCGAAGATCATCGCAGGCGAGTAGCAGCCCAGGCTCGCCTGCGGATCCGCTGGATTACCCGGGCCGCTGACCCGCGCCGAGCGCCGCTATTGCGGCTTCGACCAGGAGCCCGTCGTCGGCATCAACCAGGTGGTCGGGCATGCTCTGGCGGACGTAAGCGGCGGCCTCGCCGGGTGTCATCCCGTCGTCGATGGCCTGTTCCCACAGGCCGGCCACGTCCATGGCCGTGTCGTTCTCAAAGGTGCCGGTGCCCCACGTGCCCATGTGATCCCTCCCGGTCACATCATCGTGGGGTCCGGGAGGAGTCGTCCAGCGACCCTCGTTTGCCCGCCGCTCAGTAGTAGCCGGTGCGGCCGTCGAGACTCTCGCGGAGCAGATCGGCGTGGCCGTTGTGGCGCGCGTACTCCTCGATCATGTGGGTGACGATCCAGCGGAGCGAGAAGGGCTGGCCGGTGCGCGGAGACTGCTGCTTGCTGAGGACATCCAGGCTCGGGGCTTGCTCGACCACCAGCCGCGACGTGGCGCACTCCCGTTCGAAGTCACGGAACGCCTCTGCCGGGTCGGCCTGGTCAACGTCGTTGAAGTCGACATCATCATCGGCGGAGCTGTCATAAAGATCGGGCACGTCCTCGCCGAGGAAAATCTGCTGGAACCAGCCGCGCTCCACCTGGGCCATGTGCCGGACCAACCCGAGCAGCGACAGGGTGGACGGCGGAACGGCGCGCCGCCGGAGCTGCTCGGCAGTCAGGTCCTCGCACTTCCAGACCAGGATCCCCCGGTGATGCTCCAGCCAGCCGTTGAGCATCTCCCGCTCGTCTGCGTCTTGCGCCGGTCGCGCCCGGTTTGTCGCCATGGGCCGACGCTCTCACGGCCGGCCCAGGCCTCGCCACCCGATTTCGCGAGCTGCGTCGGCGCCGCCCTACGATGATGCCGTGACAGAGCCAACGAGCCGCAGCGAGCAGCTACTGATTGGCGGCGAGCGGGAGCAGCTGGAAGCCTTCCTCGACGACAATCGCTCGGAGCTGGCGGAGACCCTCACCGGCCTCACCGACGAGCAGGCCCGCCGAAGCCTCGTGCCGTCCCTGACGACCCTTCTGGGGCTGGTCAAGCACGCGGCCTTCGTGGAACGGGTGTGGTTCCAGGTCTCGCTGCTCGGCCGTACCCGCAAGGAAGTAGGCCTCCCCGAAGACAGCGAAGACAGCTTCCGGCTGGCGGCAACCGACACTGTCGCCTCGATCGTCGAGAACTTCCACGCTGCCTGTGCCGAGTCGCGGGCCGCCGCTGCGGGCTACGGCCTGGACGACCTGGTGAGCCATAACCGCCGCGGGCCAATGACCCTGCGCTGGGTATACGCGCACATGATCGAGGAACTCGCCCGCCACGCCGGGCACGCCGACATCCTCCGTGAGCAGATCCTCGCCGGCCAGCCAGCCGACTGAGCCGCGCAGGACCCAGCGCGTCAGTCTGGATATTCGTCCTTGCGGAAGAGGCGAGTGGGGTCAGGCGGCTCTTTCGGCGTCCGCTGGAGCAGGAACGAGTGATAGGGCGCGACGAAGGGATCTGGTGCCATCACCGTGTAGGTGTGGTACACGGTGCCGTTCTCGCGCGCGAAGGCGATCCAGCCGGGACCTTCGAGCAGGCCGTCCTTCAGTTCGGCTCCGACCTGCCCGGACCACTGCTGAAGGTTCTCGGGCGGATCGTCGATCAGCGCCTTGATCTGAGGGATCTGCTGAGTCTGCTGCTCGGTCATGGCGAGCCCGAAGTCAAACGGGAAGTCCGTGCCGAAGGTCGACACATACGGGAACTGCCAGCCCATCCGCTCCTTGTAGGCGACCAGCCGGTCGATCGGCGCACGCGAGAAGCAGATCAGGGTCACGTCGCTGTGGTTGAGGTGAACCATTGGCCCGCTGAGTTCGTCCCCGAGGCTTGTGCAGCCGGGACACGCGCCGAGTGTGTACGCGGGCCCGAACATGATGTTGTACGCGAGCAGCTGCGAGCGGCCCTCGAACAGGTCCGCGAGGCTCTTCTTGCCGCCCTCGGTGTCGAACTCGTAGTCCTTCTCGACCGCCACCCACGGCAGCTCGAGCCGCTTCCTGTGGATCTCCTCATCGCGCCGCCCCTGCTCCGCTTCGAGCTCTGCGAGCTCCGCACGGGCCGCCAGCCATTCCTCCCGCGTTCCGGTCCTGTGCTCGGGCATCAGCTACTCCCTCGTGCACGTCGCCTGATCTGGTCGTGGCAACACGCTACGCGTTACGGAGCCAGCTCGGCGCGGGCGGTAGCCATGGCGAGCTCGACAAGGCGGCTGCGAGAGGGCTTGTGCATGTGCCGGAGCCGCAGGATCGCGAACCCGTCCAGCAGCGCGGTGAAGCGCAGGGTGAAGTCGTCGATCGCAGCCGGGGCAGCGAATACACCCTCCTCAAGTCCGCCAGCGACGATCGCGGCGAGAGTCTCCCGCCACGGGGCAAACAGTTCCTCCAGGAACTGGCTCACCTGCGTGTTGTGCGGTGCGCGCGCCCACGCCTCGAACCAGAGGATCCAGCCCGGATCGGCCGGGCTGGCGGGCAGATAGAGGCCGACGAACCGCTCCAGCTGGCGCCAGGCTCCCTTGACCCTCGCCAGGGAAGCGCGCGCCCGGATGAAGTCCTGGTTGTCCTGCCAGGCCAGCGTCTCCAGCAGGATGTGTTCTTTGCTGGTGAAGTAGTACATGACCTGACCAGAGCTCATGCCGGCCCGTCTGGCTATCTCCGCCACGCGAACCTGGTCGATGCCGGCCTCGGTGATCAGATCCACGGCCGCCTGCAGGACGCGATCGCGACTGCGCTGCCCGTCTTCGGTACTGGCGGGCCCACGTCGGCGCACGGCGGGCGCGGAGATGCGTGCTGCCTGTTCAGTCCGGGGCATGCGCTCACGTGCTCCCGTCTGTGGTTCGGTTCGCGACGACCGGGTATCGGCTGACTATCAGTCTAGAGTATTGCTCTAGAAAACTGCTTTACCGTCGCTTTGCCTTCCGCTAGGCTGGCCATTACCTAACAGGAATGTACGGCGTCACTGCTGTCTGACACGTGGTGTGAGAACAATGAGCACACTCATTCGTACCGACGAGGTACCCGCAGCCGATCTTGTCGACTTCTTCCGCCAGATGTCGGCCACGACGTGGGTGCCGATGGAGTGCCGGGCAGCCACTTTCGAGGACTACCGGGGTGTGTTCCGCGCCAGCGGTCTAGGCCCGATGCAGGTCGTCGTGATGGACGTCATGCCCATCACCGTGTGCCGCACCCCGCAGCTGATCTCGCAGGCCGATCCCGACATGCTCAAGATGGTCCTGGTGTGCGGCGGCAACTCCTGCGTGGTCAGCCAGGACGGCCGGCAGACGTCGGTATCGGCCGGCGAGTTCGCCATGTACGACACGCGGCGGCCGTACGAGGTGCGGTGTGGCACCGACGGAGACTCCTCCGTGCAGATGATGACGTTCATGTTCCCGCCGTCCCTGCTGCCACTGTCCCGCAACGCCCTCCGGCAGCTGACGGCGGTGCGATTCCAGGCCAAAGCCGGGCTCGGAGACCTGACCTCCCAGTTCCTGCTTCAGCTCGCCCGCAATGTCGATCACTACAGCCCAGCCGAGGCAGCGCGACTGTCCACCGCAGCGCTCGAAGTACTGGCGACACGGCTGGCGCACGAACAAGACGTCCGTGACTGGGGCACGCCCGAGGCGCGCAGGCACGGACTCTTCACCACGATCCAGGCCTTTATCCAGAAGCAGCTGGGAGATCCCGGGCTGACGCCAACGGTGATCGCCGCAGCTCATCACATGTCGCTGCGTTCGCTGCACCAGCTCTTCCACGACGAGGGACTGACCGTCGCTGGCTGGATCCGGCAACGCCGGCTGGAGTCGTGCCGTCAGGATCTCTGCGATCCCGGGCTGGCTACCCGTCCTGTCTCCGCGATCGCGGCCAGGTGGGGCTTCTCGAGTGCCGGCGACTTCAGCCGGGCCTTCCGTGCCGTGCACGGGTTGCCGCCCAAGGAGTACCGGATGTCTGCGCGGATTGTGAAGGTCCCTGCGCGCTAGCCCAACGACAGCACTCTCGCTCCCGTCAATGCTTGCCAGCAAGGGGGGAGCTGACGCATGGGCAACCAGGGAGGGGATTCGACGGTGAGCGCTACCGAGACGGAGCGGCCGCAGGCACCGTACGCGCTGGGGCACAGTCCGGACGAGTACGAGCGGCTGCGCGTGCAGGCTCGCGGGTGGGAGGTCGCCACCGCGCGGCTGCTGGACGAGGTCGGCCTCGGACCGGGCGCCGGCTGCCTGGACGCCGGGTGCGGGCCGGGCGAAACGATGCGCGCGATGGCAGAACGCGTCGGGCCATCCGGCCGGGTGCTCGGCATCGACGCCGACGCCGCGCTGGGCGCCCTGACGCAGACGATGCTGCACGACGAGGGCCATCGGCAGTGCTCCGTCCAGGTGCATGACCTCAGCGCCGGCGAGCCGATCCCGGGTGGCCCGTTCGACCTGGTCTACGCGCGGCTGCTGCTGTTCCACCTGAGCGAGCGTGCCGACGTGCTGGCGCGGCTGTGGAACGCAGTCGCCCCGGGCGGGCACTTGCTTGTGCAGGACTACGACCTTTACGGCGTCAAAACGACACCCGGGGCGGACTGGGCCGACGAGGTGCTGGACTACTTCGTCGCAGCGTTCGGCGTCGCGGGCGCGGACGCCGCTACCGGTGCCAAGCTCCCGCAGCTGTTCGTGCAGGCCGGTGTCGGCGCCCCGGACGGCACCGACGTGGCCGGCCGCATCGAGCCCCTCGCCAGCGGCCGCCGCATGCTGGAAGGCGCCTTCCGCAGCCTGCTGCCGACTGCACTGGAATACGGCGTCACCACCGAGGACGGCGCGGCCGCCATGCTCGCCGCGATCGACCGGGACGCCACCCGTTTCCCCGACCGGCCGATGCTCTGGCCGCTGATGATCGGCGCTTGGAAGCGCAAGGAGCTGGCATGAGCGCGGTGACGTCGCCAGCACGGCCGATGCAGGCGGGGGGACGGCGATGCCCGTGACTTCGGGCCAGCTGGACGTGCAGGCGATTCGCAGCCACTTCGCGTTCCCCCAGCTCCGCCGCATCGTCACGAACAACGCGGCGAGCACGCAGCCGCCGCGGGAGTTGCTGGAGCTCTATCGGAACCTCACGCTCGGCTACGAGAATGTCCACCGGGGGCAGTCCTCCGCCTCGCTGCGCATGACCGAGCTGTTCGAGCAGTCCTACGACACGATCGCGCACTTCATCGGCGCCCCCGGCCGGGCCAGCATCGCGCTGTACCGGAACACGACCGAGGCCATCAACGCCGTCATGTACTCGCTGCTCACCGAGCTCCGGGACGGCGACAACGTGGTCACGACGCTGATGGAGCACAACTCCAATTACGTCCCGTGGCACGCGTTGTGCCGCGAGATCCTGCCGCGGCTAGGGCAGCGGGTGGAATGCCGGCTGGCGCGGTTCAAGCCCGACACCGGCGAGCTGGACCTTGATCACCTGTCGTCCCTGATCGACAGCCGCACGAAACTGGTCTGCTGCACCGGCGCGTCGAACTTCCTCGGCACCCGGCCGCCGCTGGCGGCGGTGCGAGCGCTGGCCGACGCGAGCGGCTACTCACAACCCGGCGGCGAACGGCGTTCGTACCTGCTGGTCGACGCCGCTCAGCTGGTGCCGGGGTCGTTCGTGGACGTGCAGGCCATGGATGCCGACTATCTGGCGTTTTCGTTTCACAAGCTGCTCGCGCCGTTCGGCGTGGGCGTCCTGTACGCCAAGGAGCATCTGCTCCGTGCGTCGCTGCCGTTCCTGTATGGCGGTGACATGATCGCCGAGGGCCGCGTCTTCCCGGACTCGGTCGAGTACAACGCGCTGCCGTGGAAATACGCTGCGGGAACCCCCAACATTCTCGGCACGATCGTCTCCGCTCAGGCTCTGCGCATGGTCCTGGACCTGGCGCTCAGCCCAGGCCGGCCACTCTACTTCGGCACAACGAAGCCCTTCAGCCGTGCCGTCGTCCAGGCCGCCATGGACCGCATTTCCGAATGGAACGCTCAGCTGACCCAGCGAGCTCTAGACGGGCTCGGCAACATTCCTGGGCTGACCATCTACGGTCCGCGCGAAGCGACCCGGCGTACATCGCTGGTCGCGTTCAACCTCACCGGCCGCGATCCCGTCACCATCGCCGAGGCGCTCAACCGGGTCAGCGTGGAGGCGCGGGCCGGCTGTCACTGCGCCACGCTCGCCCATCACGCGCTCGGGCTGAACCCGCCGGCGAGCTGCCGGCTGAGCTTCTCCCTCTACAACACCAGGGATGAGGTCGACACCGCGGTGGCCGAGGTGGCGGACATTGCCACCGGCCGCCGCGCGCACGCGACGCGGTGGTACCAGCTTCGCCGCCTCGCTCCGGGCCCGAAGCCCGCGAGCGCGCCAGCCGCTGCGCCGACGTCATAACCCACGCAATCGCTCACCGACTTTCACCCCCGAGGTGGCATCATGCTCGAACTCGTATCGTGCCCCGAGTGCGGCGTCCCGGCCGAGATCAGCGAGCGCTTCCGCCTGCCCAGCACTGACGGTCCCGTTGATCACATCGCAGTGCAGTGCGCCGCCGACCACTACTTCCGGATGGCGGCCGACATGCTGGCTCCGCGGCCGCAGCACTTCGCCGCCCGATGGCCACCGCAGGCCGGCACGGACATGACGGCGGTGCGGGCAACGGCAGAAAATTCTTAGGGGAACGTGGCCGTCCCGCCGGGCGTCGCCCGATCCGGAGCCGCCGCGGCACTTGATCGTGGCGTGCTGCTCTGCTGATCTCGCGTGGCTGCACGGAAAACTCAGATGGCGTATGCACGTCCTCTGGGTAGAGTCGGCCGGTGCCCGAATTGCAGCGCCTGCGAGCTGACCATGCCCCGGCGGTCCTGGCCTTCGAGCTGGCAAACCGCGCCTACTTTGCCGCCTCGATTTCTGACCGGGGTGATGAGTTCTTTGCCCAGTTCACCGATCGGTACGGCGCCTTGCTGGCCGAGCAGGATGCCGGCGTCGCAGCCTTCCACGTCCTCGTCGATGAGGGTGGCTCCGTCCTGGGCAGGTTCAACCTGATCTTCGCCGGGGACGGCATTGCCGAGCTCGGTTACAGGGTCGCCCAGAATGCCGCCGGGCGCGGTGTCGCCACCGCGGCCGTCCGGGAGCTGTGCCAGCTGGCCGCGCTGCAGTACGGACTGCGAACGCTGCGGGCCGCCACCTCCCGCGAGAACGTCGCCTCCCAGAAGGTGCTGGCCAAGGCAGGGTTTTCCCCGGCCGGCCCAGCCGACCCGGCCCACATCGGCGGTAAGTCAGGCTCCTGGTATCAGCGCAACCTAGCCGCCGACTGACGCAGCCGGCTGCTACGGCACGACGACGATCTTGCCCACGTGCTCGTTGCGCTGCATGGCCGCGCGCGCGTCGCGGATCTGGTCGAGCGGGAACGCCCATTCAATCTGCGGACGCAAGCGCGGGAGCTGATCGCCGAGGTCCTCCAGGCACCGCCGGACTATCTCGGCGCCCTCGGCCGCGCTACGCGTCCGGAAGGTGACCCCGACGAGGGTGAGCCGCTTGCGGGCCAGTTCGTCCAGATCAATCTCGGCGTGCCGCCCGCCCAGGCGGCCGACCTGAACGATCCGGCCGGTGATCCGCGCCGCGGCGATGTTGTCGCCCAGCACACGGGCGCCGACGTTGTCGATGATGAGGTGAGCGCCCTGGCCGTCGTCGGTCTGGCCGCGGACGGTCGCGACGAAGTCGTCGCCACTGGCGTCGACCACGAGCAGCGGGCAGGGCAGCGGCCCGACCGCTTCGCGGATGGCCACCACCTTCGAGCCGGACGTTGTCACCGACACGACGGCGCCCGCGCCAAGGATGCCCGCCATCCGCGCTGCGCTGATCCCGACGCCGGAGGACCCCGCGTTCACGACGACGAGCTCGCCCGGACTCAGCCGTCCGTTGGTCACCAGGGCGTCGTGAGCAGTCAGCAAGGTCACCGGCATGGCGCCGGCTTCCTCCCAGCTGAGGCCGTCGGGCACCCGCATGGCGTCGGCCTCGCCCAACACGGCGAGTTCAGCGAAGCCGCTGCCCCGGCCCATCACCTTGTCGCCTGGCCGCCAGCGGCTGACCTGCGCGCCGACAGCCTCGACCTCGCCGGCCAGCTCCAGACCGGCGATCGCCGGTCCCGCCTGGGCGGATCTGGCCCGGGCGGCCAGGTCGGCCCGGTTGAGGCCCGCAGCGCGAACCCTGACGAGGACCTGATCCGCCGCCGGTACCGGAGGCTCGACTTCCTGAACCGTTACCGAACCGTCCGGACCAAGCACCGCCGCGCGCATCATCCGACCTCCAGCTGAACGGCCAAAGACGTCAGGACTTTGCTTCGACCTGACTCGTGACAGGTTAGGCCGCTTGCCGCGAATGTGCGTAGTGGCGTGCGTTCCGGGCCTGCAGTTGCTGCTACTTGGCCGTGAGGGGGTCTAACGGCATGGCCGCAGGCACCTTCTGGTAGTCCTTCCGCTTCGGCATCGCCGCCGATTCCAGCAGCGGTTTCCCGGCACTGAAATCGCGGAGATCCAGACTCCGAATCCCGCCGGATATCAGCTTGCTGCCACCCGACGGTGGCTGAGGCTGCGGGCGCGGCTCGGTGCAACCGCCACTCGGACCATCGCCGCCGCCTCCGTCCGTCGAGCCCAGTCGAAAGCCCCAGAAGGCGAGGATGATAACGGCGACAAAAGCGGTCAGACTCCCAACTACCAGGCCGATGTGAGCCACGGCGTCGCG
>DASQIW010000083.1:0-20260 GCA_035631375.1 Streptosporangiaceae bacterium | reverse complement strand
GCATGCGGATCAGCTCACAGCCGGGGATGCGCGCCGCGGCGGCCTCGTTGCTGGCGATGAGACCGGGGCTGTCTGCGTCCCCGACCATGAGCACAACGGGAACGTGCAACTCGTGCAGTCGCTCGTAGACGGGCTCACCTTCCTGCCAGAAGCGCTGCTGGTTGCGCCACGCGCGAATAGCCGAGCGCATCAGCTCGGTCACCGTCGGGTCGTCGCCAGACCGGCCCCATTGCTCGAGGCTGAGCCGGATGATGGCGTCGACGTCGCCCGCCGAACCGGCCGCCTCGAACTGGGCTTCCACTGCCGGATCTGGCTCCGGATAGGGGTAGCCAGGGATGCCGGGGCACAGCAAGACCAGGGACTTCACTCGCTCCGCCTGATCCAGGGCTAGCTGGAGCGCCGTACTGCCGCCCATGCTGCAGCCCACCACGTGTGCGGCTGTTACACCGAAATGATCGAGCACGCGAAGTGCGTCGGCCAGGAGCGTGTAGTTCTCCGTGGCCTTGGGCGACTTCCCGAAAGCGCGGACGTCGTAGCGGATTGCACGGTAGGCGCCGGTCAGTACCGGCCAGAGTGGGTCCCACATGCGGGCGTCCGCGACGCCCTCGTGGAGCAGGAGCAGAGCCGGCCCCTCTCCGCCAGAGTCCTCGGCCCAGATCTTGTCGGCCCCGGCGGGCACCATAGTCTGCATGTCTGTGACGCTAGCCGCCGGCCGGCCGCCGGGTCACCGCAATATCGGCAGGCCGACCTCGTGGGAGTGGTTTTGCTGCTGCTATAGCGACAGCGGATTCACGCCCATGGAGCGGGCTCGGGTCATGTCGCTCGCGAGGCCGAGTCGCGGCGCGCAGCCATGACCGTGCGCCGTCATGTCTGCCCGGGAGTCCACCCCGACGACGCCCGTGCGGTCGCTGATGTACTTCGGCGCAACGGCTGGATCATGGGTGCGCTCGGCGCCGTGGACGGCAGCGGTCTGCCTGACGCGTGGGTCGGCGCGGGCGCGATACGCGACGTCGTCTGGGGGGACCGATACGGCCGGTTCGACGCGGCTGACGTCCGGGACATCGATGTGGCGTACTTCGACCCGGCCGACCTGAGCCGGGAACGGGACCTGGCTGCACAGCAGGCGCTCACCGACGTCGCAGACCTGCCGTGGGAAGCGACGAACCAGGCTGGCGTGCACACCTGGTATCACGAGTACTTCGGCGGCCCGCCCGTCGGCGCCTTCGGCAGCGTGCATGACGCGGTAGCGACCTGGCCCGAGCTTGCGACCTGCGTCGCGGTGCGGCTCGCCGGCACCGGCAACGACATCGAGGTCTGCTCGCCACACGGCCTCGATGACCTGCTCGGCGGCGTATGGCGGGTGAACCCGGTGCGCGTGACACCGGATATCTCGGTGGCGAGACTTGCCCGGCAGCGCGTTCGCACCCGATGGCCGGGAGTAACAATCGTGCCGCCAGGCTGAGCGGCCACGTTCCCTTCCCTTGGGTGTTGACATACTGCCCGGATGCAGGGCGGGAACGTCGGCGAGCTGACCCGGCAGGGAAATACCGCTGCCCGGCGGCTGGCGCAGCGGCTCGGCCTGCCGCGCGACGAGCCGGTGATCCTCTCCAACCGCGGGAACCTGCTGCTGCATCTGACTCCGGCTCCCGTGGTGGCGAGAGTGGCGACGCTGACGGCGCGGTCCCGCCGTGACCCGTTCGAGTGGCTGGCCAGAGAGGTCGCCGTCGCCCGCCACGTCGCGAGCCGGGGCGGGCCGGTGGTGGCACCCGCCGACGATGCCGGACCGCACTGGCAGGACGGCTTTGCGATCAGCCTGTGGGAGTACGTGCCCGCGCCGGCTGCGGTGCCCAGGCCGGCCGCTGTCGGTTCCGCGCTCGCTCGCCTGCATCGGTACGCGCGCGGATGTCCCGCTGAACTTGGCGGTCTCAATGCGGCCGTCGATCAGATCACCGACGGTCTGGCGATGCTGGAGCGCGAGGCGGTGCTTGACACGGCGACGCTCGCGGCGCTACGCGAGGCGCACACGACAGGCCTCGCCGAGATGCGCACCGCGGACGGCGAGCCGGTCGTGCTGCACGGCGACGCTCACCACGGCAACCTGCTGGCCGCTCCCGATCGTGGCTGGCTGTGGATCGACCTGGAGGAAACCGGCCGCGGCCCGGCCGCCTGGGACCTTGCCACGATGGTCAGCCACTACACCGAGGAGGACGGGCGCGAAGCGCTCGATGCGTACGCGGCGGAGTCCGGCACGACGATCCCCGCGCTTGCTCCGTTCCGGCGCGTACGTGACCTGGAAGCTGCCGTGTGGTCGCTGTGCATGGCGCGCCTGTACCCGGCGCGCTACCGCGAGGTGGCGCAGCGGCTGCTCGCGAGTGCCCTGAGGGGGTAACGGGCTCGCTGCGGGCCGTCAGTGTTCGAGCCACGGCGGCCGGCCGTGGGGAGCCTTGTCCTGAGTCCACGACGGTCGGCGGTTGGGAGCTGATGCCGTCGCCGGTAGCAGACCGAACGCGTTTGCGACAGCGACAGCGCCGGCCCTGTTCCGCACGCCGAGCTTTCGGAACAGGCGGGTCTGCACGTTCTCGACTGTCTTCGGCGCTATCCCGAGCAGACGTGCGGTCTGCCGGATCGAGTGCCCCTGAGCGCCGTACCGCAGGATGTCGCTCTCCCGCGCGGTCAGCTCGGGAAGGTCCCCCGTACCGGGCGCCCGCTGATCCCAGCGCGCGCGCACCGCCCCGATCAGCGGCCGCATGGGCAGCGAGTCCACCACGAGGTAGCCCTGGCCTGTCATGCTGAGCAGAGAGAGGAAGCGCTCCGCGATAGCGTCGGCGAGCACCAGCGATGTTGCGCCATTGGCGAGCGCATCAGCCAGCTCGGAGGGGTCGAGCGGCTTGCTGTGCACGAGGATCGCGGGAACGGCTAGCTCCTCGACGATCTTCCAGTCTTCCGCGTCGGGGTCGACGAGGGCGGCAACGATCGGACCGCGATGCCAGCGCGCCCAGTGCGTATGCGAGACATTGCTGCGGTCCTGCACGAAAACGAAGGGCAGTTTGCTGGCGATGAGTATCCGGGTCACTTCATCAAGCGCGGAGGACGACTGGCCCGACACCACCGTCAGCACCGGGAAGTCCTCGCTAGGCGGCTCACGATGCCGCACGGCCGGCCCGGGGTGCTTGTCCAGGATCCCGAGCGAAGCGGCCCTGGAGACCGCGTGCGCGCCGCTGTTCACGTCAAGCTTGGCATAAATCCGGCGCTTGACGTTCTCGACTGTCAGTGGGCTGATCCCGAGCAGGCTCGCCATCTCCGGCACGCTGTGGCCGGATCCGGCCAGGACGAGTATCTCCAGCTCGCGGTCGGTCATCTCGCCGGGGTTCGAGCGGGCCGCGTGGCGTCCTTGTCTGCGTCGCAGCACGGCAAGCACCGCTTCGAGGCCGTGCGACTCGGGCACGAGCGAGGAAACCCCCGCCCTGCACGCGGCTGTTAAATCCGCCTCGACAGCGTCGCGGTACGTCACGATGACGTTCAGCTCGGGGAAGCGCTGCATGAGCTTGTTGACCGGGCGACAGGTCTCGTGGAGGCGCGAGCCGGCGTCGAAAATCACGGCATCGGGCTGTCGCAGCTCACACAGCGCCGGCATCCGATCAGGCTCGGCCACCGTGCCAATTACGGTCACGTCGGGACGAGCCGATAGCGACGACGACAGCGAATCACGGAACAGCCGTGACGACGACTGAACAGCTACTTGTACGACACGATGAGGGGGCGAGGCCATTCGCAGCCCATCTGGGTTCGACACTAGGCGGGTTCCGCTCCCGGTTACGGAGTGTACGCCCGGCCGACTAGGTCCTACCGGCTGTTTCCTCTTTGCCCCTTTATGTCTCCCTGCTAGCAGCCTCCTCCCTGCGGGCTCAACCGTCTTCGCATATCGGGCAAAGATGTCTCGGCGCTTACTGACTGCGCAGTCGGCCGCCGCCCGGCCGTCGCTGGACCCGTCAGTGCCGCTGTGGCGGGAGCGCAGCCACGACCGGGTGATCAGAATGGATCTTGCCCACGCTGGAGGCGCCGCCCGGCGAGCCCAGATACGTGAAGAACTCGACGTTGACCCTGTGGAATCCCCTCCACTGGGCTGGCACGTCGTCTTCAAAGTAAATTGCATCGACCGGGCAGACAGGCTCGCATGCTCCGCAGTCGACACACTCATCCGGGTGGATGTAGAGCATGCGCTCGCCCTCATAGATGCAGTCAACCGGGCACTCGCCTATGCAGGTTTTATCCAGTAGGTCGACGCAGTTCGGCGTGATGATATAGGTCATCTCGGTCCTCCTGTCCGGCATGGGCCGCCTGAGGCAATGTCGTGGTCTTCGCTTGCGACAGACTGGTTAATTCGCCGCGGATAAAGCTAAGTCCCTAGTCAATTTCCGCACACCGACGAATACCCCTTGGGGGACATGTGACCCCCGGGGGGGCCTGCCCGGGCAGCGTAGCCGCAGGCACCAGGCCTACAGCGTGCTGGGGGAGTCCCCCCGGGGGATTGCCGTCCCCCGAGGGTTATTGGTCCCTATCCGGGCTGGCCGGTGCGGCCCTAGTCTGCCGCGAAGTGAGGAAACCGCTGGTTCCTCCCCATCCGAGACTCGCCTTCATGTCTCGGTGCGTTCCTTCCTGAAGCATGCGTCAGCCAGCTTGTCGTGAACGATTCACGGCCGAACTGCGCAGCAACGGAAATGGCGTGGTTCCAGGCACTACGAAGGAGACGATGTCATGCGCAACCGATGGTGGGTGGTCGCGGGACTCGTGGCGGCGGCGCCGCTACTTGCATCCTGCGGGCTCGGCGGCAGCCCAGCGAGTTCAGCGACGTCCCACCCGCCGGCTGTCGCGTCGAGTCCAGCTGCAGCCGTAGCGGTCGGCTCGGGTGCGATTAAGACGATGAGCACGAGCAAGGGAACGGTACTCACTAATGCTGCCGGGATGACCCTGTACTGGTTCGCCAAGGACACATCGACCCGATCGAACTGCCTTATCCCGTGCAAGACGATCTGGCCGCCCGTCACGATGACGGCAGCCGATGCTGCTGGTACATCACTGCCGCACGGCTTCGCGACAATCACCCGGCCGAGCGGCGCGGTTCAGCTCACCTACGACGGTCATCCGCTGTACACCTACGTGGGTGACAAGGCGGCGGGCCAGATTACCGGCGACGGCATCAACGCCTCAGGCGGTCTTTGGTGGGCGATGACCCCATCCGGGTCTGAGCTTGGCGGAGCACCGGCGAGTTCTGGCGGCTCGGGCGGCTCAGGCAGCTCAGCCGGGACCGGCGGCTCGGGTGGCGGCGGAGGATACGGCTACTAACCAGCGCCGCGCTGACTTCGGCGTCGATCTCGCATAACCCCCCTGTCCGGGCCGGCCGCCTGACGGCGGCCGGCCCGGACGCGCATCCGCCTCGCTTGCGTCGTCGAGTTCCAGACGATCGCTTCTGTTCACGGTCAAAAGAACCACTGGCCGCTGGCAAGCGATCCGTATTTGACTTTTCGCAACCAATGGCAGCGCTCTTGCTGGCTAGACCCCCCAAGGGTTTCTTGTCCCCTCAGAGTTTCTCGTCCCTGTGCTCAAGCTGCCTGGCCGCTCTAAGTTATTGACCCAAAGGTACTTAGCTCGATGTGCAGCCGCGCGCCGACATCATTTGCTAACCATGGTGCGCTAACTGTCGGAGGCCACGTGGTAGCAAAGCACCGCAGGTCTGAAAAGCCGTCGCCGGAGTCCGCCGGTCGGCATCACACCGCGGAATACTGGCCCGAGGGGGCCGGGTACGACCGGGGCGCATGGTCGGGGACCGTGCGCCCGATGGCCGGGCGCGCGGCCACCGCCTATCCTGCGTCGGACATTTACGACGACACTCCCGCAGAGCAGGGCTGGGCAGCGGGTCCTGACGGACAGTCGTGGCAGGAGTGGCAGGACTGGGAGGACGGGCCAGATTGGGGACCGGGGCCGGTACTGCATCCTGATCATCCTTCGGCGCCGGTCCCGCGAGTCAATCTCCCGGCCGAGCACCCGTCCGGGCCAATGTGGATCCCTCGTAATCCCGGAGCGTCGGGCCGCGGTCCTCGCGGATCCTCAGCGCCGCCGCCGCGTGGTCCAGGGGGGACGCGCGGCCCGGGACGGCGTGACGCGGTGACAACGACTGCAACCCTCGGCTACCTGTCCGTGCACAGGGAAGTCAATTCCTTCCCGCGTCAGTCAGGCCGACCCGGCCGTCACGCCAGCAGTGACCAGGGGCCAGCCGGCCCCGGGTTGCGGGAACACACCGACAACCGCCGCGATGACGGCCAGTACGTGCCCGGCCCCGGGCCCGCCGCCGACTGGTTCGAGTTCGACCGTTCCCAGGACGAGGATTCGCTGTGGATGGCCGGGCAGGTTCTCACGCTGGCGGACGACAAGGCGGCCCAGCTCGCGGAAGAGGCTCGGTCCGAAGCTGCGGCGGTCCGCGAGGCCGCGCAACGTGAGGCAGCCGCGATCCGCGAGGCCGCACAGCGGGAGACCGCCGAGATGCGGGAGCGCCTCAACTCCATGCTCGGCGAGTTGAGCCGGATAACCGCGTACCTGTCAGAAAGCCTCGTCGAACCCGTGACGGCAGCGGCCGCCCCCGCGATGTCGGCAATGCCGGCCACCGCTCCGGCATTGCCAAGGACCGCTCCTGCCCGCCCGAAATCGGCGCCAGGGCGCGCTAGGCCGGCCACCAGGCCCGCGAAGCCGAGCGTCCGTCCGGCAACGAAGCCAGCCGGCCGGCAGGCTAAGGCCATGCGTAAGTTCACGGCCGCTTTCGCGGTCGTTACCGTGCTTGGCGCTATGGCTGGCGGTGCCGAAGTAGCACTGCATGGTCTTCCGTTCTTTATGTTCCGAGCGAACGGGGCAGGCGCGAGCGAGGTCGGCCCCAGGGAGCCAGCGAACCCGCCCAGGGCCGGCCAGCCCTTCCTTCCGGGTCAGCAGTCGGCTGCGCACCACAAGCCGGGTGCGCATCGCAAGCCGGCCGCACAGCCGCAGACAACCGCGCAGCCTCAGCCAAGCGCGACCACGAAGTGACGGTAACGGAGTACCACCTAGGGACGACGGTGCGCTCAGGACCGCATCCGTCGCGCCCGGTCCGTTATCACAGAGCGGGAGAAAGAGGCAGGAGAAGTGAGCCGACCGGACACGATCCGTCGTTATCCCGATGCGGATGCGGATTACCCTTACGAGGAAGATTTCTATGAGGGTTACGCAGACGATGAGCAGGAAACTACCGGCAAGGCTCCCAAGAAGGCATCGGTCGATGCCTGGATGGCCAAGGACTCCAGGCTCCTGCCTGGCGTCAAAAGGAAGAAGATCGCGCTAGTTCTCCTGGCCCTCCCTGCCCTCCTCCCGTGGATCTTCACACTGCGCGGCTGGCTGTCCCTCAACGAGAAGCTGGTCCTGACCAATACGGAAGCGGACGTGCTGGGGACGGGAGGGGAATATACCTTCCTCATCTGCGTGTCGATTACCCCCCTCATTACCCTGACCGGGCAGCGGTTCTTTGCACCTCTCCGGCGGTGGTACGGAGTTATGTTCTTCGCCATCGGTCTCTCGGACTCGATCACGGCCTCTATTACGGGGGACTTCGCGGGCGGGCCGATCGGCAGAATTTCCGGGCATTCGTTCCTGCTGGCCGGGCTTCTCATCATCCTTCTGGCCGTCCCTGTGGTGGTTACCTCGAATTCCCGGCTGCAGCGGGCACTCGGGAAGTACTGGAAGCGCGTCCAGGGAGTCACGTACATCATCTGGGGATTTATCATCCTTCACCTGGGGCTACTCGACGGACTCCACACGTTCGATGGTCCGCAAGGTGACGGAGATCCGGTCTTCCACCAGCGGCTCTACCAGATTCTGGCCATCAGCCTTCCTCTCGTCATTCTGAGGCTGCCCCCGGTAAGACGCTGGATTGCTCACCAGCGGGCAGTTGGGCAGATGTGGAAGGTGTGGGTCGCCTTCATGCCGCTCTTCACGCTGTACCTCCTCGCGTTCGCATTCGTCTTCAACGAGGAGTTCTTCACCGGATACAAGATCATCACGATGACTCCGCCAGCGAACTGATAATGGCCAGGCTGGCCAGCCCTCGTTAGGTCGAAGCCAGCCGGAGGTGCGTTTTGACGAGCGACTCTTACACCAGGGAAGGCTTGCCCACCTGGGACGGCCTGCCGACCAGGGATAACCTGCCGACCAGGGACGGCCTGCCGACCAGGGACAGCCTGCCCAGCAGAGGCGGCCGGGAACGACGGACCGGGGCCGGATTCGCCGTGGTCGCGGTTCTTTCCGTCGCGGCCACTGCTGCCTTGCTGATCGCTGCGGTCGTGTATTACCTCGGCTCGCCGGGCAGGATCGCGAGCGATTACACGTCAGTCGCCTCGCCCGCTAACCAGGCCATGAGAACCGAACTCGCCAGTTACACCAAGAACCGGGATAGCGGCAATCTCGCCGCGGCGGAGTCTGACCTGACGAGGGAAGCCAGAACGATAAGCTCATTCAACGTTCTGCTCGAGACGGTTACCTTCCCGAGAGCGGCTGCCAGCGCAAGCCAATCGCTCATTTTCGCTGACGATAAGCTTCACAAGTTGATCCAGGCGCAGGCGCGGTCACACACGCTGGGCGAGATGCAGGGACTCGAAGCCGGAGCCAATGCCGCTGCCGTGAACGTGAAGATCAAGGTGGCACGCATCCGCGCGGCCCTGGGACTGCCCCCCGGCAGCGGACCGCTGTATTGATTCCCGGAGCCTGCGGGAAACTCACCTCACGCTATGACCGGCCCTCGCGGGACCAGTCGCGAAACCCCGACAACGAGCCGGAGCAGACCTTCCTGTTTCCGATCATCCCGCACCTTCCGCCCGGGCCGGCGTGACAGCGGCGCCGACCCGGACGAGGGTCTTGGCTCCCGCTGCCACGACGAAGCCGCGCACACTCGTGACCGGAACTGCGGCGGATGCCGCATACCAGGCGTCCCCCTCACTCGCGGCAACGGTCCAGCTCCCAGCTTCGGACTCCCGGCCGCTGGCACTGATCACCTTGAACACGCATTTCGTTCCGGCGGCAATTCCGCTGACCTGGACGTCGAGCTGCACCCCCCAGGGCCGTCCCGTATACGTGACGACGGCACTCGCGCCGGTGCGCAAATCGCTTCCGCGCACCGTGGTGGCTCGCGGTGGGGGCTGCGACAGCGGCCGTGGCGGGGGCGTCCCGAGCATGCTGAAGGTCCCGATCGCGCCTACGGCTAGTCCCGCGGCGGTCGCGACGAGCACCCGCGACCACACGCGCAACCTTCTGCGCTTGCGAGCCTCGCTCAGCAGCGACCCGAGAGCGCGGTCCGCCGGCGAATTGCCCGCGTCCGCGCCGCCGGGCTTAACGGAGCTGGCGACCTCGTCAAGCGGAACCCGGCCGAGCAGCGCGGGCAGGCCAGCCAGCTCGACGAGTTGGTTGCGGCAGCTGGCACAGGACGCAAGATGAGTCTCGACAGTGCTCCTGTCGGCGGGCGCAATCGCGCCGAGCAGGTAGACCCCGAGCTCACAACGCACGTCGTCGCATGAGCCGGCACGGGTCAAGGCGCCCGGCCCTTTCTGCCTAGCGGTGCGGTGCTCGGCAGCACGCGCCCGCGTGCAAGCAGCCCGGGTACTGGGCTCGGACTCCGATACCTGGCGTTCACTGCTGCCTCCGTCTGCGAGAGAGCACAGGTTCGGGATGCTCAAGCTGAGGCAGCATCAAGCCACCTCTTGACTTGGGCAGGAAGCTAGACCGCAGTGCGGGAACTGGAAAGGACGGATTCCCCTCAGGGGACGGGGAACCCTTAGGACCCGTCGCCTGGTAGTGGAACCCATCGTGAGCCCTCGAACTCAGATTGTGACACGAATCACGGACGAAAGGCCCTGCCAGCTGGCCTTTCCAGCGCGTTACGTTCCAGTACAAGGGGAGGCAGGACAATGGACACCGAGGCCGATATCGCTTTCACCAGGACGCTCATCGACGACAGCGGCCAGGCAATAGACCGCGCGCTGGCCGCTGGCGACACAAGCGCAGCGCGAGAGCTAGCGACACGGCATCGCGACCTTGTCGCCAGGCTGGCCAGACTCACCAGGCCGCCGCTCCGCGTTGCGATGCGCGATGCCGAGCGACGATGGGCGGCGAGTGCGCGGCGGCCGTAGTGGGCCGACGCACCTGCGACGTCAACGCTGTTGTCCTTTTACAGCGACGGCGTGGATTCTGGCACCTTTGCGGCGTATCCCGTGGCGGACTCGAAGGCGTGGGCCACGGCGAGCAGGTCCCAGTCACCCCGGCGCCTGCCGACCAGTTGGAGACCTACTGGCAGGCCGCCACCGGTGAAGCCGGCGGGCACGCTGATGGCAGGCAGACCGGTCGCCGAGATCAGGTAGCACGATGCCATCCAGTCCAGGTAGGTGTGCAGCGGCCGGTCATCGATCTCGTGCACCCAGTCAAGCGTCACATCGAAGGGAGCCACCTGGCTGACCGGGCAAGCGAGCACGTCGACGTCGGCGAGGAATGCGCTGATCCGGTCGGCTAGCTGCGTGCGCAGAACGGCAGCGCGGCTCAGGTCGGCTGTCGTGAGTTCCAGGCCCTGCTGGATGTTCCAGGTCACGTTCGGGCCAACCAGGTCCGGGTGGCTAGCCAGCAGGTCAGCTCGGAAGGTAGCAAAGGCAAACGCGCGGAATGTGCGGAAGACCTCGTCCGCACCCGACAGGTCCGGCAGCGCGTCGATGACGTGACCGCCGAGGCCGGCCAGCACGTGCCTGGCAGGAGCAAGAACCTCCAGTACGTCCGGCTCGACCGGCAGACCCAGATCGGGGCTCCAGGCAATCCTGATCCCCTTCAGGTCGCGGTTGAGCAACGATGGAATCTGCGCCGGATCGCCGACAGCCGGCGGCGGATCGTCAAGTGCCAGCGGCACCCGAGGGTCCGGGCCGGCCAGGACGGCGAGTAGCAGGGCGGTGTCGGCGACGGTGCGTCCCATCGGCCCAGACACGCCGAACATGTCGGCGACATCTCTCAACGGCCAGCCGGGGACCCTGCCCGGGCTCGGCCGCAGCCCGACGACGTTGCAGAAGCTGGCCGGATTGCGCAAGGACCCGCCCAGGTCACTGCCGTCGGCCAGAGCGATCAGCCGGGCGGCCAGCGCGGCGGCGGCACCACCGCTGCTGCCACCGGCACTCCGGCCGTGGTGGTATGGGTTGCGGGTGGCGCCGAAGACCGGGTTGACGGTATGGGAGCCTGCGCCGAACTCGGGCACGTTGGTCTTCCCCAGGCTGATCGCGCCTGCTTGCGCCATTCGCTGCACGACTAGTGCATCGCGTTGCGGTACGTGCGTCGCGAACAGCGGCGACCCATAGGTCGTCCGTACTCCTTCGGTATCGGCCAGGTCCTTATGCGCCACCGGCACGCCATGCAGCAGGCCGAGCACCCGGCCGCTCGCCATCGCGTGGTCGGCGGCCGCCGCGCTAGCCAGGGCGGCGTCGAACGTCCGGGTGACGATGGCGTTGATGACCGGGTCGAACGCCTCAATCCGAGCGATGTGGGCGGACACTACCTCGCGTGCGGACACCTCCCCGCGCCGGAGGATCCCGGCGATCACCACGGCGTCCTGCATGCAGAGGTCGGTCACGCAGCCACCGTAGACCAGGCCAGGCGGAGGTCAGTGGTGCTGGCCAGAGCGAGAAGATGACGTGCGCGGACGATGTGCTGCCTGAAAGCCATCCAGGTCCGCGGTCATCAAGCGCGAAACGCTCAGCCACCGGGAGGCAAGAATGATCCGAGCACTGGCAGCAGCAGATTTTTCGGCCTGGAAACAGCTGTGGCTGGGTTACTTGCGCTTTTACCGCGCCGAGATAAGCGACGAGGTCACGGCCGCTACCTTCCGTCGGCTGTGCGATCAGACTGACGGAATGATCGGCCTGGTCGCCACCGGCGACGAGGGCACACTGCTGGGACTGGCCCACTTGGTGTTCCACCCGTCGACGTGGTCCGCCGCGCCTTACTGCTACCTCGAGGATCTGTTCGTGGCGCCGGCCGCGCGCGGGACCGGAACGGCACGCCAGCTACTGGAGGCGAGCTTCGCCGAAGCCGGCCGGCGTGGCGCCGCCCGAACCTACTGGGAAACCCAGGAGTTCAACGCGCCGGCGCGCTCGCTGTATGACCAGGTGGCTCACCGCACCTCCTTCGTCGTCTACGAGCGATAGCAGTGCAGGGCGTTGTGTCGTTGCTCCTGCAACCTGCTGGACTGCCTGACTGCCGAGCGCATGCGCAGTGATAGCAACAGCACACAGCACACATGCGCCTCACAGCATCCGCACTCTTGCCTGCTTGATTAAGGCAATGGCTAATGGAGCCTCATCCGGGACTCTGCCGTCTGGCGGTCCTCACGGTCGCGGATGGCGCGGCCCACCATCGTCGCTGACGCCGCCCTTCGCGTACCGCGAGGCGTTCAGCCGAGCAATGCGCTCGCGGCGCAAACGCCATCTCTCACGTAGTCGGCGGATAACGCTCATCAACATCGCGCGCCCCCCGTCAGAAGTGCCACAACGGTAGTACGGCAAGGACAGCAAGGAGCTGCGGTCTTATGCCAGGAAGCTCGGGCTTCGCATGGTCGTGAATCATTGTGACGCTATGGCAGGAGGAATGGCGTGCCCAGTGTGCCGGCGGGGCTGGATCGGTGGCGTTGCGCTCAGCCTTTCAGGGCGGGCTCACGGAATCCCGATGCAATCCTCTGAGTTCTCCCAGCGTTATCCCTGCCGCCAGTTGGTCAGGCCGAGCAGAGTACTCCGCATGCCAGGACTGAGCTTCGGGTTGCGGCGCGCCGTTGCGGCCGCGATTGTCGGGCTGCTAGCGGCATCGTGCACGGCAAGCTCGTCCGCGCCCGGTGCCTCCGGTCATGCTGCCGAGACCGGCATTCACAAGATCCGGCACGTGGTGATCATCATGCAGGAGAACCGGTCGTTCGACTCGTACTTCGGCACCTACCCCGGAGCCGACGGCATCCCTGCCCGGAACGGACAGTTCACCGTCTGCGTGCCTGACCCGCGCACTGGCAGCTGCGACAAGCCCTATCACGACGGCCGCCTGGTCAATGGAGGCGCCGGGCATAGCCTCAGGAACGCCACCACGGACATCGACGGCGGCAAAATGGACGGCTTCGTCAGATCTGCCGAACAGACTGCGAGCCGCGGCTGCTCGGCGCAACCGCCGACGGCAGTCTGCCTGCCGAGCAGCGTTCCCGACGTCATGGGCTATCACGACGCGCGGGAAATCCCGAACTACTGGGCCTACGCGAGCAACTTCGTGCTCGAAGATCACATGTTTGAGCCGGTTGACTCGTGGAGCCTGCCTTCCCACTTGTATCTGGTCAGCGGCTGGTCGGCCAGCTGCACCAGCACCAATCCCGCCAGCTGCGTCAGTGACCCGGCGCAGGGCACCGGCCGGCTCAAGCTCAAGAACCTGCCGTCTGCGTTCCTGCAGTGCCTCGCCGCCCACGGTGTGACGCACCCTAAGCGCGCGGACCTCACGAAGCCGAGTGTCATCAAGGCGGCTTCGGCGTGCCTGGGCCATCTCACCCCGGCGCAGCGGCAGCTACTACTTGGCAGCGGAGAGGGGCAGCAGCTCGGCGTCTACTCGTGGACGGACCTGACGTATCTGTTGCATCGGAACCATGTGTCCTGGGCCTACTACGTGCAGCAAGGAGTTCAGCCGGACTGTGACGACAACCCGGACGAGACGGCTGCCGGCTGCGCTCCCGTTGCCCAGGGCGCGCGGACGCCGTCCATCTGGAACCCGCTCCCGTCCTTCACCGATGTGAAGGCGGACGGTCAGGAAGGCAACGTCGAGGACCTCTCGCACTTCTACCCGGCCGCCGAGCACGGCACGCTGCCTGCGGTGTCATGGATCGCACCGGCCCAGCCAGATAGCGATCACCCGCCAGCGAACATCGCCACGGGCCAGGCCTACGTCACCAACCTCATCAACACGATCATGCGCGGGCCGGACTGGGGCTCCACTGCCATCTTCCTGACCTGGGACGACTGGGGCGGGTTCTACGACCACGTCGTCCCGCCCAAAGCGGACGCCAACGGTTACGGACTGCGCGTGCCGGCCCTGGTCATCAGCCCGTACGCCTGGCACGGGAAGGTCGACCACCAGGTCGTCTCCTTCGATGCCTACAACAAGTTCATCGAGGACGACTTCCTCAACAGCGCGCGCCTCGATCCGAAGACCGATGGGCGCCCCGACCCGCGGCCAGACGTACGGGAGGACGCAAAGATCCTCGGCAACCTGTACGCCGATTTTGACTTCAGCCAAACGCCGCGGCGGCCAGTGCTGCTGCCGACCAAGCCCGTTCCTGGCCAGGCGTCCCCGGTCTCCTAACGCCCCGGGCCGGCTGATCTAAAATCGATCACCTGAGGAGTGTCCGTGCACACCGGGTAGCTTCGGCTGCACCGTCGAGAGGGTCCGATGAGCAGCAGCGCAGCAGCAGCGGGAACGATCGGCATCGGCGGCGACCTGACCGTCAACCGAATGGGCTTCGGTGCCATGCGGATCACTGGAGCCGGCGTGTGGGGCCCACCGCCGGACCGGGAGCGGGCGAAGGCAGCCGTCCGCAAGGCCGTGGACGAGGGCGTGAACTTCATCGACACCGCTGACTCGTACGGACCGGCTGTGAGCGAGGAGATCCTGGCCGAGGCCCTGTACCCGTACCCGGCCGACCTGGTGATAGCGACGAAGGGTGGCATGGCGCGTCCGGGACCTGGGCGTTGGGGGCCTGATGGCCGTCCAGAGCACCTGCGGGATGCGTGCGAAGGCAGTCTGCGCCGGCTGAGGCTCGATCAGATCCCGCTCTACCAGCTCCATCGGCCGGACCCGAAGGTATCGATCGCCGACTCCATCGGCGCTCTGGTAGACCTCCGCGAAGAGGGCAAGATCCGGCATATCGGGGTCTCCAACGTGACCGAACGGCAGCTCCGTGAGATGCAGAAGCTGACGCCGGTCGTGTCAGTGCAGAACCGGTACAACCTCGGAGACCGCTCCTCGGAGGAGATGGTCGACCTCTGCGATTCGGAATCGATCGCATTCCTGCCGTGGGCGCCCATCCAGAACATCGACAACGTGCCGCCGGTCCTGAACGCCGCGCGCCGACTCGGCGTCGGTCCGCGTCAGGTCGCACTCGCCTGGCTGCTCGGCCGGTCGTCGCAGATTCTGCCGATCCCCGGCTCTGGCTCGCCAGAGCATGTCGCGGAGAACGTCGCTGCCGCGTCACTGGAGCTCACGCACGAGGAGTCGAACGCGATCCTGCAGCTAGCGCGGTGAGCTAGACGCCCCAGGCGAAGCCCAAGCGTGAGGTGGCCCAGCTGTGAGCTTCCAATTCACTGGTGCGGACGCTTACCGGTCGTTCATGGGGCGCTACGCGGAGCCGCTGGCCGTGCTGTTCGCGGATCACGCGGGAGCTGGCGACCAGCCGCGTGCGCTGGATGTCGGCAGCGGGCCGGGAGCGCTGACCGCAGAACTCGCCGGCCGGCTCGGCGCCGGCGCGGTGTGCGCTGCGGAGCCGTCGCCGACATTCGCGGCCGCCGTGCGCCGGCGGCTGCCGGCAGTTGCGGTCATCCAGGCTGCCGCTGAGCACCTGCCATTTGCAGGCGGGGTATTTGACCTCGTCACCGCGCAGCTAGTCGTTCACTTCATGACCGATCCTGCTGGCGGGCTGCGCGAGATGCGCCGGGTGACCCGCCCTGGCGGGACGGTGGCCGCCTGCGTATGGGACTACGGCGGGGGTCGCGGACCGGCCAGCACGCTGTGGCAGGCTGCAGTCGAGCTCGACCGGCTCGCGCGGGATGAGTCAGACCTGCCGGGCGTCCGGGAGGACCACCTGCGCGCGCTGTTCGATGAGGCCGGCCTCGGCGAGATTCGGGCCGGGACGCTGACGGTGGCCGTCGACTATCCATCGTTCGAGCAGTGGTGGCGGCCGCTGACGCTGGGAGTGGGTCCTGCCGGGACATACGTCGCCTCGCTCAACGCGGATCAGCGCGCCGTGCTGCGCGAGCGTTGCCGGGCGCTGCTTCCGGTCGGCCCCATCGAGATCCAGGCCAGCGCGTGGACCGTGGCCGGGCGCGCCTGACGTCCGCATCACGCGAGGTGCGGCGCACCGAAGTTGGCTTTCGGCTGGCAGGAACGTGCTGTCGCGGACGGCTTTCAGGTCGTGATGATGGAGGCGATTCGGGCTGGTTCGCGACGCCCGGCTGGCGGGTGCCCGGAGGGAGCTGGCGAGATGACAGCAGAATTGCCGGACGTGCACCGCATTGGCGGCCACATCGGTGCGGAGATCCGCGGGCTGGACCTCAGGTGCGACTATTCGGACGCGACCTACGCAGCGATCCGGCAGGCGTGGGCCGAGCACGGTGTCATCTTCTTCCGCGACCAGTTCCTCACCGAGGAGGAGCGGGAGCGTTTTGCCTTGCGCTTCGGGCCCATCCGGACCAAGCAGCAGCTTCGCAAGGAGCCCGATCAGACCCGCAACGTGGGCGAGAGCTGGCACGTCGACATGACGTGCTTCGACGAGCCCCCGATGGCAACCATGCTGTTCGCCGAAGAGTGCCCTGCATACGGCGGCGACACATTGTGGGCGGGTATGGTGCCCGCCTACGAAGCGCTATCGGAGGGTCTCCAGCGCACGCTGCTCGGCATGCGCGCCGTACACGCCAACGTCCGCAAGCTAGGGCTGAGCTACGAGCAGACCTCGCCGCCAGAGCCGTCGATTTCCGAGTACGACGCGGCGGAGGGACCACTGCACCCGGTCATCACGCGGCATCCTGAGACCGGGAAGCTGGTGCTCTACGTCAATCCGGAGTACACGACCAGGTTCGAGGGCTGGACCCGTCGCGAGAGCCTCGGGCTGCTGCACTACCTGTTCGACCATGGCGGCGACGCGGAGTTCGTTACCCGGTTCACGTGGCAGCCAGGTTCGATCGCGTTCTGGGACAATCGCCAGGTCTGGCATATGGCGGTCAACGACTACCACGGACAGCGCCGGGTTATGAACCGGATCCTGCTGGCCGGGTCAGCTCCGGTCCCAGCGGAACTGCCGCAGTCTGAGGCCGCGCTGGCGAGTTAGCAGGGGTTCGTGAGGACCGCGCTGAGCGTGTCGGCTCCGCGCCGGAGCAGGGCGGCGCGCTCGGCGTGCCCGGACCGCTCGTAGAGCTCAGCCGCGTTGCGCCGGTCGGAAATCTCGGCGCGGACGATCTCGCAGGCCTGCGCCTCGGTGAGGACGCGCCGGGGTGCCTCGGCAGCGCCCAGGCCCTCAATGACGCCGGCGAAATGCCGGTTCCCGCTGGGCGCCGGCGCCCCCGTCGGCGGCGTGACCGCCTCGGCGTTGCCGATCGCGGCCTGGGCTGAGCGCAGTGCCGACACTGCCGCGGTATCGCGCGCCTTCAGCGCCGCGCGGAGTGACTCCTGCAGCCGGGACTGAACCTCGGTGGAGGGTTGCGAGCTCACTGGCTAGGTCGCCGAGCTGGCGTTCTTGGCCGAGCGCGGAACTGGTGGCAGCGGGGGAGTCGCACCGGGGGTGCTCGGTGCCATGAGCTTCGCGGTGTCGAGCTTGGTTCCGGTCATCTGCTTGAGCATGAAGTCGTGGTTCAGGTCGAGGACGGCGCGGGTCTCCGCGGCGATCACGGCGTTGCGGCTGAGGGTCAGCTCGTTGTCCTGCTGCTGCTCGGCGGATAGCGACCAGTTGGTGGAGCCCTTGACGGTGTAGACGCCGTCCACGATGACGATCTTCAGGTGCGAGATAGCGTTGTGCACCGAGCTGGTGCCGATGGCGATGCTGTTGCCGAACGCGTTGTTGCCCCAGCTGGCGAGGATCTGTTTCTCGTGCGCGCCCGCGGCCTGGCTGCGGTCAAGGCTCATCTGTACGTAGATGTTCTCATCGGCCATCTTGGACTGAATGATCTTGTTGAGCTCGTCGTCGTCGTAGCCGTACATGTTGACGACGATCGAGTGCTGCGCGCTGCCCAGCAGGGACGTGAGGAGTCCGTGGACATTGTCACGCGGCGCGAAGAACGTCCGCTGGTCGTCGGGATAGCCGTCGAGGAACCGGCCCTCTGCCTTGTACTGTGCCAGGTCGTCCCAGACGAATAGGCCGCTTGCCGCCTGGCCGCTCACCGGTTGGCCGTCTGCCATCTGAACCCCCCTCTAGCAAAAGCCTCAATCGTCATAGTGCCTACTGATCTGATGGCAGTCCACTATGTCGCGCTTCGGGCGCTCCGGTCTTTCCAGACGGCACCGGCCACAGCTCCGAGGACTACGACCGCCGCGATGGCCACAAACCAGGTCATGATGCCGAAGATGGCGCCGATCGATCCGTACGTCTGGCTGTCATGGATGATCGTCGCCGAGAAATAGAACTTGGAGAAAACCCCGAGACCGGCAAAGAGGATTCCGGTCGCGATCGCAGACGGTACCAGCCTGCGCCATGAGACCCGGCCCGCCAGCAGGAAATGCATCGTCCACCAGAAAAACGGGGTCAGGATCGCAAAGGTGGCGAGCTGGGCGAGCCCCACACCACCGGAAACGCTGCGCACGGGCCGCCCGACGACGCTCTCCACCGTGATTGCCAGGCACAGCGCCGCGATCCAGATCAGCAGACGGTACGTGCTTCGTAGCCCCCGGTGATCCTGGTGGAATACCTTCTCGTAGACCTGCTGGAGCGAGCCCGCCATCGCGAGAATGCCAGCGGTGACGAAGAGAAAACTGGTGGCGGTCGCGACGTTCAGCGATGTCGGCGAGGTCGTCAGCAGATTGGTCACGAGCCCCGACGCCTGGTGATCCAGGCCCAGGAAGAGGGCAATGTCATTGTCGATGCGGCGGCTCGCGAACGCGCTCAGCAGGATGAAGAAGGGGAGCATGGAGAGCAGCATGCCCGCGCCGAACAGCATGATCTGACCCGAAAAGTCGAGGGCCCTCAATTCCCTCAAGAAGCGGTGCGCGAGAGATCCCTCGAACCGGCTTCGCGCTGCTGCTAGGGCCCTGTACACCGCACTGCGTGAAGGCCCTGGTTCCCGCTGAGCAGCAGGCTGACGGTCATGACGATCGGGCTGCACCATCACGCTGCTCTCTTCCGGCGTATCGGTTCCCGAACGAACCCATCGTGCCTCGCGCGTCAGCTTGTCGATCAGCAGCATGACCTGACGTATGGAAGGTAGCCGCCTGCCTGCTCAGGCGGCGCTGCCGAGACCAGGGCGATCGACCGGCACGGTGTTGGGGCGGACTTCAGCGGGGATATTCGCGCTCGTGCGTTCCTCCCCCCTTGCCCACGGTCAGTCCTATTCCCGCAATGAGAACAGGAGTATCGGATGACGACGAAAGCTGCCTTCTCGCCTGATCAATGGCAAGCAGTGCTCGAGGGCCCGCCCAGCGCCGGCATGATCGTGGCTACCGCGGCCCGCGGCGGGATGATCCGCGAGGCCATCGCGCTGTCCAAGGCCTATGTCGAAGCGCGCGCCCAGCACGGCGAGAGCGAACTCCTCGACGAGATAGTCGCGGCGAAGCCTGAGATAGACCACAGGAGGTTCCACTCGGCGGGAGAGCTCAGGGCTGACGGACTAGAGCACATCCGAGCCGCTGTCACGCTGCTTGACAGCAAGGCGACCGCCGAAGAAACCGACGGCTACCGGCGCTTTGTCCTCGAACTCGCTAACAAGGTCGCTGCAGCACACCGGGAGGGCGGGCGCGGCGCAAGCCCAGACGAGGCCGAGGCCATCGAGGAGATCGCGGCGGCTCTCAGCACGACCAGTTCCTGATCCTCGGCCTCCATGCTGCACTGTTATGCCGGCGTCGTTATAAACGGGAGCGAGGACTGAGGGCCGAAAAATGGCCGCGGTCACCGTACGCTGGAGCTGGCTGGGTGACTGGAATGGAGGTTGCCGGTGGACCGTCTGGGGGGGATCTCCGCGATCGGCGGTACGCCCGTGGTCCGGCTGGCACATCTGCCTGGTGAGGATTGCGCCGAGGTCTGGGTGAAGATGGAGGGCGCCAACCCTACCGGCTCCTACAAGGACCGGATGGCGCTGGCGATGATCGAGGCCGCTGAGGCCGATGGGCGGCTGCAGCCGGGCCAGCAGGTCGTCGAGTACACCGGGGGAAGCACAGGTTCGTCTCTGGCGTTCGTCTGCGCGGTGAAGGGCTACCCATTGCGGATCGTGTCGTCAGACGCGTTCGC
>DASQIW010000082.1:0-56202 GCA_035631375.1 Streptosporangiaceae bacterium | reverse complement strand
CAGCCGCCTCTACCCAATCTTCGTCCTGCACGCCTGCCTGCTGCCCCTCAACGTGGTGCGCCTCCTAGAGTCCCGGCGGGTGCTCGCTGCCGCCCACGACGCAGGCGCCGAGCGGATGGTTCGCCCACTAGCCCCTTACCTCAGCCTTGAGGCGCACCAGGCCGCCGAGACAGTCTTCCAGCGCGGCGAGGCGCAAGTTCACTTCTAACCAGGGCCAGACCGGGCTGAACGGTCGACTGCTGCCAGCGAGACCGAGTAGATCGTCGGCTCGTTCGATACCAGGGTCAGGCCCATGCTGGTCGATCGACGCCTGCCATCGGGCAGCGCGGTCGGGTCATAGACGATCCGCAGCTTGCGGCCGACTTTGGGCCGGGCGATCTGCTTGAACGTCTAGATCAGCCTGCCGTCCCTGGTCGAGAATTCCACGACCGGGTACGTCCAGGAACCTTTGCCGGTGAACTGCCGGTCGCGGCCAACGACGGTCCCCGTCACATCCGACAGCCTGCGGATCCTTTGCAGCCAGATCAGGTAACGGCCAGCCGAGCCCGCGAGCACGAGCCCCGCGACGCCCACGACTATCGCGCCGACGACGACGTGGCTGCCTCCGATTTTGCAATCAGCCACAAAAGTATTCGCGGTCGTCAGAACAGGCGCAACCAGTGTTAGCCGTGCGGGCAATCAAAGGTCCGTCTGGACGGCGGCATGACCGGACGTCGGTCAGAGTTCGGACCAGATTCCGAGTTGGTCTGGATCGGCACCGCGCGCGAAAGCGTCAATGAGGCCAGCGGCGCGTGCCGACGATGAGATGAAGTTACCGGTGAACGGGGCCAGAACATCCGGGACTTGGAAGTCACGGAAATGGTCCGCCGGAACCAGGCCGTCACCCTGCAGCAACAAGCAAGAATCCGCACCGCGGAAGTAGTGCACGACAGCTAGGTCATCGCTGATCGACAACGTCAGGGTCGGGTACGGCTCGCCAGCCTTCGAGACTTCGACATAGCCGCCATGTTGCGCCACGAGCTGCTGGATCCGGTTGCGGAGTTCGTCGGCATCCGAGCGTGTCGGCGATCCTGCTTCGGCTGACACGGGTCCGGCGAGGATCCAGTCGACCTGCATGTGACTCCCTTCCCGTGGCATTCTTGCGCGCTCGGTAGGCGGCCGCCAACGACCTCTCTTCGGCAGGACCGCGCGCACGGCGGCACGAGAGTGTGTTTCAGGCGCGGCCGTAGCGTGAGTAGGTGATGCCGGAGCGGAAAGCCTTGGCTTCTAGCAGCCTTAGCTTGGGCAGCTCAAACCCGTCGGGGAACAGTCGCCGGCCGCGGCCCTGCACTATCGGGTAGACGAAAAGGCGGTACTCGTCGACCAAGCTCGCGGCGATGAGCGTGTGGCACAACGTGATGCTGCCGGTCACCGTAATGTCCTTACCGGGCTGCTCTTTGAGTGCACCGACTTCGTCGACCGGGTCACCGGACAGGATGGTCGAGTTCTGCCACTGCGGGTCGGTCATCGTGGAGGAGACGACGTACTTGCGCACCTGGTTCAGGTAGTCCGTGATGCCCGTACCGTCGTGTGACGCAGTGGGCCAGTAACCTCGCAGGTCTTCAAAGGTCTGCCGACCCACCAGGAAGGCGTCCGAGGAACTGTCATGGCGGTGCAACTCTTCAAGCAGGTCTGAATTGTCGGCGTCGGCCTGACTCTGCGGGTCGAACCAGTCGCCGAACATCTCGATCGATCCGTCGACGGTGATGTTCTGCGTGATGGCGAGCGTGCGCAACGAGTCCTCCTCGGTGTCGGAATATCACCCTGGGTTGCCGATGGCCACCTCAAGGTCAGGGCTGCCGATAAGACGCGCGGATCGCCTCAGAGTTTCATAGGGCTTCGCTCAGTGTGGGCCTATTGTGGGTAGAAGGTCCGTTTTCCTCGCCCTGCTGCTCACCCGACCGCTCGTCGGCAGGAGCGCGCGCATTGCGGCATGAGCACTGTAAGGAGACGCGCGTCAAGTCGGGCGGGTGCTCCACCGCTTCCTCGTGCTCTGCCACGCCGACGCTGACCAGCACGATCCGAAGGCAGCAATCCTGGCGGCGGTGTAGAACTCGGTGAACTCCTGTCGTCTACGCTCCACACCAGAGACACGCACGAACGCAAGGGATTCCTTTACCAGAGTGGCCGCAGCCTCATTCGAGCGGAACTTTCAGGGCGACATGAAAGGCCAAGCGACCGCGGCCCGACGAGGCTTAACCCCAGGCCTGTGCCGGGTAGCGTCGTAGCTGATGAATACCAACCGACTCGTCTTCGTGGACTGCGAGGCACGAGGCCAGAGCCCGGTGACGGGCGTCATGACAGAGTTCGGCGCGGTCCACTATGACACGAGGCAGAGCTTCCACGGCGTGCTGCACGAAGGCACACCTGATCCGAACAACCCTGCCGTAGCCATCGTCGGCCCTCGCGTTAACTCCGACTTGGACGTAGCCACGAGCTTCGCCACGTGGCTCAAGGAGGTGGTCAACGGCTCGCCCGTGTTCGTGAGTGATAACCCGGCCTACGACTTCCAGTGGATCTCAGCATTGTTCGCGGTGGCAGGGATTGATAATCCGTTCGGTCACTCGGGCCGGCGGATCAGCGACTTCTACGCGGGCCTGACCGGCAATTGGTCGAACACACAGGAGTGGAAGCGGTGGCGGCAGACCGTGCACGACCATAACCCGGTGAACGACGCGATGGGCAACGTCGAGGCGTTCGCCATGATCCTGGCTGAGTACGGCGTCTGCTGACAGCCGGCTGGCGAGCAGTCACCCTAGCTCGAGGTATCCCTCGTAGTCGCCAGCGAGCTCGCCCACTACCTCAGCGATCTGAGTCATGGTCTCCGTGTCGCTCGCTGCGATGGCCCTGGCCAGTGCTTCGGGCAGGCTGCCTACATCGGCGCTCAGGTCGGAGTAGCCCGCAGGCGTGAACAAGTGCTCCATCTGTTCCTTGGGGTTGTTCTGGTGCGGGTCGAGCGCCTTCACAAAGCCGACGAACGTCTCAGTCGGTGTGCCTTGTGTCAACTCTCCTCCTCGTTAGCAGTTCCCTCTCTCCCTCTACCCGTCGCTCTGCCCGCGCGGGCGGGCTCAGAATCGGCCTACCGGACCTCGTACCACTCATAGTCGAGCGATAGATCCTCGTTGAGAGTTCCCTTGCCGAGCGCCTGAATCCGATTGAGCCATGCGTAGCGCTCGTCGCCGGTCTCAAAAAGTGGCGCCACATACGCCGTGATAGGGAACTGGAATCCCTTCGAAAAATCCATTCGTCCGTTGTACTGCACGAAGATTGCCGCACCGTCGCCCGTGCGAAGCGCGAGTCTCGCGTCTACCATGCCCGTGCCATCGGCGCTGAGCACCAGCCAGTCCGCGGCGGCGACCCCGAGCAGCTTTCCGGCCAGCCGGTCGCCTGTGAACTCGGCGCTCGCAACCTCGCCGATTATTCGAGTTCCAGCAGGCCCGGCGCCGACGTCAATCGGCGGCTTGAGCTGAATCCTGACCGTGCACAGCGGTACAAGCTCGATGGCCATTGCTGTCCCTCCCCTGAACTCCGGACTGAAAATGAGCCTCCGACGGAGGGCGCCCGCCGCCGCGAGCAAAGTTAGTAGCACTGCTCGCTATACAGCTAGCAAATGATGTCGCTCAGGGTTTGACAGATCATCGGCCACCCGGATTATCTTTGAGTCTCCGCGCCCCCCAGCGTGTCTTGAGGGAAGTTGGGGGGAGAAGCAAGTGAACGACGCTGAGCACACCCAGGTTGCGACTGGACTTGGCATTGAGCCGGCCGGGGCCATCGCGGACATGATCCATCTCATGAACCGCCTCGGCGTGCCGACGACAAACAGTTACCAGGATGACTGGGGCGATGTGCCCCGGCGAGCCGGCGCAGCGCGCCGTGTGTGGATCTGCACCTGGACGTGGGCGCTGCCGAACCTGATGGCCCTGATCGATGAGCCGGCCGAGCTTGACGACCTGGATTCACTGTCGAATCGGATCGCGCCCGAACGGGTGCCGTTCAAAGACTTCTTTGACGACGACTTCGACCTGAACCGTAGGTGGCACTACACGATCAGAGTTCACAGGACCGATGGCAAGGCAGTGCCAGATCGCCTGGACATCCGCATGCCTGCTACTGATGTCGATGAGGTCGTTCGTCGGCTCCGGATGGCCGCCGAGGGTAAAACAGCGGCGTAGCGCGTTAGAGCTGGGCGAAGGCGTCCGCGAGGATGTCCAGCCCCTCGGTCAGCAGCGGCTGGCCGATCACCAATGGCGGCAGCAGGCGCAGCACGTTGCCGAACGTTCCGCATGTCAGCACGATCATTCCGCTGCCGTGGCATGTCTTCGCGACCTGCGCTGCGGCTCCCGCGTCGGGCTCCATGGTGCCCGGCTTGACCAGTTCGAGCGCGCACATCGCGCCCCGGCCGCGGACATCCCCGACGACCGGGCTGGCGGCCGCGAGGTCATGCAACCGGGGAAGCATGATGCCCTCGATGGCGCGCGCCGCGGCTGGCAGGTCTTCCTTCTCCATGGTCTCGATGGCGCCGAGCGCGGCCGCGCACGCGACCGGGTTACCGCCGTAGGTTCCGCCGAGGCCACCCGGATGCACCGCGTCCATCAGTTCGGCGCGGCCGGTCACCCCGGCTAGCGGCAGACCGCCGGCGATGCCCTTCGCGGTCGTGATGAGGTCAGGCACGACGTGCTCGTGGTCGCAGGCGAACCAGTCTCCGGTGCGGCAGAAGCCGGACTGGATCTCATCAGCGATGAACACGATGCCGTGCGCGCGGCAGTACGATGCGAGGCCGGGCAGGAAGCCGTCAGGCGGAACCACAAAGCCGCCCTCGCCCTGGATGGGCTCGATCACCACGGCCGCGACGTTCTCCTCGCCGACCTGGGCATGGATCAGGCTGGTCACCACGTCGAGAGCTTCCGCGGCACACCGCGCCGGACCGCCTGGCCACCGGTACGGATAGGCCATGGGCATGCGGTAGACCTCGCCAGCGAACGGCCCGAACCCCTCCTTGTAGGGCATGTTCTTGGCGGTCATGGCCATGGTGAGGTTGGTGCGCCCGTGGTAGGCGTGATCGAAGACCACGATGGCATCGCGCCCGGTGGCGTGCCTGGCGATCTTGACCGCATTCTCGACCGCCTCAGCGCCGGAGTTGAACAACGCGGACCGCTTGTCGTGATCACCCGGCGTCAGCCTGTTCAGCTGCTCGCACACCTCTACGTACCCCTCGTACGGGGTCACCATGAAGCAGGTGTGCGTGAACTGCCCGACCTGCTCGGTCACCCTGGTCACCACCAGCTCCGCGCTGTTGCCGACAGAGGTGACCGCGATGCCCGAGCCGAAATCGATGAGCGAGTTGCCGTCGACGTCCACGGCGATCCCGCCGCCCGCCGCAGTGATGAACACCGGCAGGGTGTGGCTGAGGCCGCGGGCCACGCTGCGCTGGCGGCGGTCGAACAGCTCCCGCGAGCGCGGACCGGGAATCTCGGTGACCAGGTTGCGGCGCTGGGGTAGTGACGGGCCGCCGGACAGTGTGGCAGGATTCGGGCTCATGCCTGCGACAATAGCCCGGTGAGCGGACCCCGGGCATGGCCGGCCGCACTGCGGCCGGTGATCGCCGGCCTCGGCATGACCGACCTCGGGAAGGTGTACGGCCGCACGCCCGCCGAGTTCGCCGCGGATGCCGTCCGACGGGCAGCTGCCGACGCCGGGCTGCGGCTCTCCGACCTCGACGGGCTGCTCACCTCTTCAGGCGTGACCGGCGGCGTGTCGGTCGACCTGCAGCGGGACCTCGGCATGACCGACCTGCGCCTGCTCTCGCACATGCAGTCGTACGGGTCGACTGCCGCCGCCATGGTGCAGGTCGCGTCGCTCGCCGTGATGTCCGGCACGGCCAGCGCGGTGGCGTGCGTGTTCGCTGATAGCCCGCTGCAGCCCGAGCGGGGTGCCGGCGCGGCGTACGGCACCCGGCGCGCCCCGGCGGGCTGGTGGGGGCTGCTCGGCGCGAGCGGCATCGTCGGGCCCAACCCGATGTACGCGCTGGCGGCGCGCCGGCATATGGCGCGCTACGGCACGACGACCGAGCAGTTCGGCCATATAGCGGTGGCGCAGCGCTCGTGGGCGGCGCTGAACCCGGCCGCACAGCTGCGGGAGCCGGTCACCCTCGCCGACCACCAGTCGTCCCGGTGGATCGCTGACCCGTTCCGGCTGCTGGACTGCTGCCTGGTGTCCAACGGGGGCATAGCGGTGATCGTGACGACGGCGGAGCGAGCCGCGACCCTGGCCCAGCCGGCCGTGCACGTACTCGGCTGGGCGCAGGCCCACCCCGGTCACTACCTGCGCCGCGACCCCGATTTCGGGCTGGTGACCGGAGCGGCGACGGCCGGCCCGGCTGCACTCGAGATGGCCGGGATCACGCTTTCCGACGTCGACGTCGTGGAGCTGTACGACTGCTATACCTTCACGGTGCTGGTCACGCTCGAGGACTACGGCTTCTGCCCGAAGGGGGAAGGCGGGCCGTTCGCCGCGAGCGGCGTGCTCGGACCGGGCGGGAAGCTGCTCCTCAACACCGGCGGCGGGCAGCTCTCCGGGTACTACATGTGGGGCATGACACCGTTGTCCGAGGCGGTGATCCAGGCTCGCGGCCAGGGCGCCGAACGGCAGGCGGCAGCACACGACGTCGTGCTGGTGTCGGGCAACGGCGGCGTGCTCGACCACCACGCAACTCTCGTGCTCGGCAGCCAGGCGGGTGCCTCATGACCGTCGGGCCGGTGGCCAGGGACGCGGCCACGGCGGAGTTCTTTGATGCTGCCGCCGCAGGGAGGTTCCTGCTCCGGCGCTGCCCCGCGGGCCACTTCAGCGAGCCGTCGGCGGCGCAGTGCACCACGTGCGCGAGCACGGCGCTGCGCTGGGAAGCTGCTCGCGGCGGCGCCACGCTAGTCAGCTGGGCAGTCGCGTGGGGCCGGCCGGCCAGCGACCCTGAGGCGCAGCGAACCGTGCTGGTCATCGCCGAGCTGGACGAAGGGCCCTGGTGGTGGTCGCAGCTGGCCGACGCGGACCCGGCGAGCCTGGCTGTCGGCCAGCGCCTGCGCATCGAGTTCCGCCGGGCTGGCTCGGAGTACGAGGCCGTACCGGTCTTCGCGCTGGCATGAGCTAGGTGAGGTCTTCTACCTCCTGCGTGTACGTCGACATCTCGGCCGCGAGCCGCTCGCCCAGGGCGGCGCCTACGATTCCGATGTCATCGGAAATGAGCTGCGCTCGCAGTGTGAGTCGCCCGAACTCCTGGCTCCCGCGCACTTGGGCAAGCTTGTCCTGCTCACCCCGCAGCAGGAAGAACCCACCGAGCTCGCCGCCATGTGCCTCGAGGAGAACGGTCTCGAAGCTCTCGATATCTCCCTGCTTCTGCAGCCCCGTGTAGTACTCGATGGCCTCGCCGAAGACATTGATGGCCTGCCGCTCGCGACCTCGGACCGGCATACCGAACCCAACGAATAGCCCAGAATCCGCCATAACTCGCCCCCGATTGTGCTGTATTCCCCTGGTGAGTCATCCCCCTTCAGCTCATCCTCGCACCCATGCGCGAGCGGACCGGCGAGCAGGACCGGCGCTCAGGCGGGCCGCCGCCGATGGAGGGAACGGTGCGACGAACCCTGCGCAAAGCGAGTGCCTGGCAGCATTGGGCCATGACGGATTCAGGGCAGCCGGACCCGCCAGTGACGGCAAAGGTCATCGTTCGCGACTACGCCGAGAGCGACTACGGCGCCTGTCGGTTGCTCTGGGCAGAGCTGACGTTGTACCACCGGGGTATATACGGGGACCCGTCGATCGGCGGAGACGATCCTGGGGCAGGTTTTGACGACTATCTCGCCATCCCTGAACGGCTGGGATCGTGGGTGGCCGAGTCGGACGGCCGGGTCGTCGGCCTGACGGGCTTGCTCGACCGGGGGAGCAGCGGGGAAGTCGAGCCGGTCGTCGTCGCTGAGAGGGCTCGGGATCAGGGCATCGGCCGCATGCTCATCAGCCGAGTTGTCGGGGAGGCCCGCGGCCATGGTTATGAGTACCTGGCCATCCGCCCCGTAGCGCGCAACGTTGTCGCCGTACGCCGTTTCCACGCCGCTGGGTTCCGAACGCTGGGCGGCCACATCGACCTCACGATGGACCTAGCCGAACGGCGGCACGAGTGGCTGCCGGGAGCTGGCCTGCACGGTCTCGACTTCACCTACTGAGAAACCTGGGGATGGTCGGGCCAGGTGACGGCGTAGCGAGGGTCGCCGCCAGACTCGATGCGCGCGAAGCGGATCAGCTCCCTGACGATTCCGGCGTTGCCCATGGCCCAGCCGGTTCGGGGCTCCAGTGTGCTCGGGGAGCGACGGTGCTCGCTGTTTGACCAGCGCGCGCCAGTTTCGTCGACGGTTGCCCGGGTGGTGAGATCGGTGATCAGGACAACGCCGAAATCGAGCGCGTCCCCGCGCTCTGCTGCGCGGTCGCACGCGAGCGCCAGCACTCCGGCGGTGCCGCAGCAGCGTCCGCTGTTGTCCCAGAAACCAGGGCGAATCCGGGTCGGCAAGCCGGACTCGACGATGGTTCGCCAGCAGCGATCCTGCAGGGCCAGCCACTCCTCGTCCGCAGTCAGCTGGTGGAGCAGGCGGAACACCTGCGCGTCGCCCGCAGGACCATGACACCAGCCGTAGCTGTACCGCTCGATGAGCTCCGGGGCCTGCTGGGGATCGGAGTGCGGGACGAGAAAGCCGGTCGCGCCCGCATCGTTGCGCGCGACCACATCGGCCACTCCGGCCAGCGCGAGGTCCATAAGGTCAGCCCGGCCGGTGGCGCGTGCCGCCGGCGCCAGCGCGCAGGCCACGCCAAGCGTTCCGTGCGAGATGTGATGGCGGCGTGCCGCCAGCCCTGACCGGTTCTCCCAGGTGACCCCGTGCGGCGTCACCTCGGCGGCCCGCAGGTATGGCATCACCGCCTGCTCAGCCAGCTCGATGTCGCCCGCCCGCAGCGCGCCGAGCGCGATGCCCGCGTTCCCGCCGAGCAGGTCAAACTGAGGCCCCCACCGCTCGCCGTCGGACAACGCCCGGACGCGATCGAGGGCGCGACGGGCGGAGCGCTCGGCGGCTGAATCGCCGAGGTGCTCAGTCACCGCCAGCAGCGCGACCGCCATCCCTGACAGCCCGAAGTACAGCGACGACAGTTCCCATTCCGGCACGACGGCGGCGAGTGCGCGAGCTGCCCGGACGGCGGCGTCAGCGTAGCGGTCATCGCTGAAGTGGCGGTGAGCCTCGAGCAGGGTGATCACCATGCCTGCTCCGCCGCTGTACAAGGTCGGATCGACCTCGTTGTCCCCGGGGTGGCTCGTCCAGGTCAGGCCCTCTGGTGTCTCGCGCGCCGTCCGCAGGAGCCAGTCCAGGCCGCTCGCGGCCAGTGCCTCTGCGCGCGAGGCCGCTCTGGTCACAAGCCGGCCCGAAGTGCGCTCATCAGGTCGGGCATGCGGTCAACGATCAGCAGATGACCGGCACCAGGGATCATCGTGGCGTGGCAGTGCGGAAGCTGCTCTGCCTGGTACCGGCCCATGGCGGGCGGCACGAGGGTATCGGCCTCGCCCTGCCAGAGGTAGACCTCTTGCTCGATCTCGCGCAGAGAGAATCCCCACGGGCGGCCGAGCAGCACCATGTCGTGGGCGGCGCCATTGCTGCCGTGGCGGAACGCCTCAGTGATGTCCGCGATGAGGAGCGGCCGGATTTCGGGACGGCGCACGATCTCGGCGTCGGCGGGTGACATGGCGCGGGCGAGGGCCTCAATCGAGCGCTCCGGGCGAGTGGAGAAATTGCGGTGCATGGACCGCATCAACGTCCGCGCCAGCGCTGGCCAGCGTGCGCAGAGCCGGAAGCCGATGCGGTTCTGCCAGTGCATCCCCGCCGTGTTGCCGGGGACCTGGAAAGGACCGGCGCCGCTGATGACAGCCACGCGGTCAACCCGGCCGGGGAGACGCCACGCGCAGGCCAGGGCGTAGGGGCCGCCGCCGGACGCGCCGGCGACGCCGAACCGGTCGATGCCGAGCATGTCGGCGGCCTGCGCGACGTCGGCTGGCCAGTCGGTGATGGAACGTCCCGGCTGGAAGTCGGACAGCCCGCAGCCAGGACGGTCAAGCGCGATCACCCGGAAACCGGCGGCCACCGCCGCCTCGTGCGCGAGGCGTGCCTCCAGGCGCGAGCCGGGATGCCCGTGAAAGTACAGGACGGGCTCGCCGTCGGGCTGCCCGTACTGCGCATATCCGAGCCGCCGGCCGTCACTGAGCACCAGCTGGCCAGCCTCGCTTGAGTGCGCGTCGTTCGTCACGATGAGAACACGACCCTTTCCGACCACTCATGGGGACTAAGCATGCTCGCCTCGAGTTACATCACCCAGAAGGCCCGCAAGGGCGTCGCCAGCGCGATCGAAGGCCGAGGCCTCGTCGCGGTCGCGCCGCTCGCTGCCGGCGAGCTCGTCGCGGTCAAGGGAGGTCACATCGTGACAACCGCTGCGTTGCAGTCGCTGCCGGAGCATTTGCAGAACTCCGAGATCCAGATCGCGGACGGCCTCCACCTCGTCGCCCTGGAAGACGCCGAGTACGAGCGCGTGATGCTCTTCATCAATCACTCCTGTGAGCCCAACGTGGGCTTCGCGGGCAACATCGTTCTGGTCGCCATGCGCGACGTTAGCCCCGGCGAAGAGCTGACGACAGATTATGCCCTCTTCGATGACTACGACGGCAGGATGGAATGCCGGTGCGGCGCACCGACTTGCCGCGGCACAGTTGACGGGCGGGACTGGCAGCGCCCCGAGTTGCAGCGCAGGTACGTCACGTACTTCTCCGCATACCTGCGCAGCCGGATGAAGCCGCCAGATGGCTGAGGAGTGCCTGCCCTGGCGTTTGCTAGCGACTTTCAGACGGTGGCTCGCCGAAGACTTCCGACGACAGCGGGGACATCGGCCTGAGGCTGAAGATTGCCTCGACGGGCAGCCGGAAGAAGCCGGCGATGGTCAGAGCAAGCTCCAGGCTGGGGTTGTAGTCGCCGCGTTCGATGTAGCCGATCGTCTGGTAGTTGATGCCCAGCTTGTCGGCGAGCTGCTTGCGTGACATGCCTCGCTCTGCCCGCAACACGGCCAGCCGGTTGTGAACCCGTCGCTCAGCCTCAGACATCGGCAGGCTGGTCGGTCTCGATCCAGGCGAGCATCAGTGCGGGCAGCGCGGGGATGTACACGACAACCCACATGACGACGGGCCAGAAGGAGTTGGCGTCGAGGCGAACTGTGTTGCCACCGGTGAGGTAGATCGTGAGGCCGGCCGTGACCGCGATCAGGATGACGGCCAGTGTGCGGTGGGACAGTGCGTAGGCCTGCTGGCGAAGCGCAAGGTCACGCTCGTCAAGCCGGGCGCAGCGACCCTCGATCCGGCCTCGTGCGTAGACGTAGCCGACAGTGACCAGGACCGTCACGGCCAGGACGATCACGAGAAAGACAGCCAGGATCAGCCACTTGTTCAGGCTGGTGTGCTTGAGGCCGACGAGTACGGCTACGGCCACTGGATAGCCGAGGAGAGCAGCGGCCACCAGCATCCGGCGCGATGACCGCGGCAGGTATTCGATCCGGCTCGAGATAGTTGTAGTCACGCTCATACCACCTGTCGTGGTCAAGAGAGAAGTTATTGCTAACCTACAACACTCTGTATCGAGTGTCCAGTGACTAAGTGCGCGGAAACGCAGACTCAGACTGGCTCATCACCGGGTTACGACAGGTGGCGGCTGTCGAGCCAGAGCGCCCAGGTCTCGATCGAGGCGAGCTCCAGCAGCCGGCCTTCTGCCCATGGGTCCGCGGCGAGGCGCGCCCTGACCTCGTTCTCATCGGCGGCCTCGACGACGTGCAGGGACTGGTCGCCGTTTCCGACCGGGCCGCCCAGAACGATGAAGCCGTCGTCGACTAGCCCGTCCATGAAAGCGGCGTGCTCGTCCCATCCGTCCTGGCTCCGGATCGGCCGGGCAGGATCCCAGCCAGGGCCGTGCGCCAGCCTGACGGCGAAATTAGCCATGACGGGCAGCGTACTGACCGGTGCCGACATCGGCGGGGCTGACGCCAGGCCGATCACCAGCTGCCGGGCGGGCAGGGCATGCCTTTGAACTCCGGATGGACACCGGGCGTCGGGTCAGTGAACCGGCAGCCGAACAACGGCGACGACACTGCGCCAGGGGCGAGGATATTGTCACCGGCGGGCCGCTTTCCAGTGTCGATCCACTTGACGAGGGCCGAGAATCCAGCCGACAGCTCGCTGGTGGTGTAACCGCAGTGGGTCACCTCGCGGATCGCCCGGCCGACGAACAAGTCTCCCTCGCCATGGGCGACCATCAGCTGGTCGTAGCGCTGATCCATGGAGAAGGGAACGAACAGGTCGCCGATGCCGTGGATCGACAGCACCGGGATCCCCGGGTCGCCGTGGATGATCGGCAGCTCGGCGGCGGTCAGCGCGTCGGCCGACGTGGTGGCGGTGACCGGTACCCGCAGCACCGCGTTATTGAGTGCGACCTCCTGTTGTCGCATGACTCCCGGGTTGTCGGCGAACCTATAGAACGTGCCCTCGTTCCCCGCCACGCTGCCGTCGGCGAACCCGAGGGTGCCGCCGTTGAGCCCCGGGTACAAGCCGAACAAGAACGGGATATGGGTGAGCGGCGCGAACCCGAAGCTATTCCAGTAATTGAGGGCGCTGGAGAATCCAGGTCGGGTGCCGCCCGACAATTGCTCGACTGCGTCGGCCCACAGCGTCCCCGTGGCCGTCAGATTCGTGGTGAACGTCTGCCCGCCAGTGGCTGGGTTCGGAGTGATCCCCAGCTTGGCCAACTCTGAGAGCACCGCGTTGTTGTAGGCCCCCGCGTACGCCTGGCCGTTCAGCAGCCCGGTCGGATACTGGATCGTGGTCGCGGTGAGCGCCGCGGCCGTGACGTTGGCACCCAGGAAGAAGTTGAATAGGTCGTTGCCTGCCAGCACGCCGCAGTAGGGCATGGCTCCGGCGAACTCGCCCTTGTACGCCTCGATCTCAGCCGTCGTGATCTCGCCGCCCATCGACAGCCCGGTCATGATTGCCTGCTGTGCGTGCAGCCCGGTGATCGACGGGAACAGCTGCAGCAGGTCGTGGGTGTCGACGACGCCGTCGCCGGGGTCGTAACCGTTCAGCGCGTAGCTTGATGCGGCCCAGGCGAATCCGTTGTCGACGAAGTACTGCCGTAGCTGAGGCTCGTCCACCCACACGGTGCTGCCCGTACCTCGGAAACCATGGGCGAACATGACCAGGGTCCCGTTCCAGTCGGGTGGCACCTCGATGCGGTAAGCGGCGCCGTCAGCGCCGATCCCGGTCCAGACCTGAGAGAGCTGACCGCTGCTGTTGGCGATCGGGCCGAACGAGCCGGTGTAGACCGCGCCGTTGAACTCGCAGGCCGGGTCGGCGATCTGCACGCCCGGCACCACGCCGCTCGGAGTGGTGCTGCAGCTGGCGGACGCGGCGGGCACGGCGGTCGCCGGTCCGATGAGGAAGGCGCCGACGCAGGCGAGGGCGACGACGACGCGGCGGGCTTGACGGGGAGCCTGCACTGGCACACCTCCGCAGAAAGGGCAGCCCCCCTGCCGCGGGACATTACTACTGACGCTCACCTGGGTTCAAGGTGCCGGCTGGCGGCATGAGGTAACCCGCCGATATCAGGCGCTCTGCGCCGGCGGCGTAGACCGCAGGGTCGTCAGGGGCAACCGTCGCCAGCCCGTCGACGTACCGGTTCAGCATGCAGAACGCCGCCGCGATCAGCACCGTGTCGTGAAGCTCCTGGTCGGTTGCGCCCGCTTCGCGGGCGGTGTCGACCAACTCCGCCGTGACGGCGTGACCGCTGTGGCGTACCGCGGCGGCGATGTTCAGCAGCGCTTTCAGTTTCCCTGGCACCTGCGCTGAGTCGAGGTCAGCGAGCACCTCGTCGACCGCGCTCATGCCACCGGGGAGCTGAGCGGCCGCGCAGGCCGAGTGCGCCGAGGAGCAATACGCGCAGTCATTGAGCGCCGACACGTAGGCTGCTATCAGCTCTCGCTCGCCGCCGGTCAGCGTGCTCGGCCCGCGCAGCAGCACCTCCGCCAGCTCGCTCAGCGGCCGGCCCGTCTCTGGCCGGTAGCGGAGCAATCCACGGATGCCGGGCTCGGCTGACTTCAGCTCAATGTGCGGCATGGCTACTCCTGAGGAAGAGACGCTCCGAGCATTTTTCCTGACCTGCGATCTCCGCCGCACCCGATCGATAAATCGCTTTCCAGTGGCGCCGCGAGGGAGCAGGCTACCGGCGTGACAGCCGTAGCGATTCGCGATGCCTGCCCTGCTGACATGACCGCGCTGCGCGAGGTGTTCCGCCGGGCGTCGTTGTCGAATGAAGGCGACCGCCCGAATCTGCTCGCCCATCCGGAGGTACTCGAGCTATCGGATGACGCGGTGACCGACGGCCGCACGAGGGTCGCAGACGCCGACGGGTCCGTCATCGGCTTTGCGACCTGGCTCGGGACCGGGGATGTGACCGAGATCGAAGACCTTTTTGTCGACCCGGACTGGATGCGCCGCGGCGTCGGCCGCGCGCTGGTGCTGGATCTGATCGCGCTGGCGCAGCGGCGTGGCGTGCGCCGCATCGAGGTGACCGGGAACCCGCACGCGCGTACCTTCTACGAGCGGGTCGGCTTCACCTGCGACCACGAGGTAGACACGCTGCTTGGCCCGGGCCTTCGGATGCACCTGGAGCTGGCCTCAGGCTAATCCGGCCGCCGGGCGAGCGCGTCGGCCCGCCGCAGGGCGTCCGGCACGCGGTGGCCGCCAGCCATGCGCAGGACAAGCTCGGCCGCATCGTCGCGCGGCAGCCCGGTCGCCGTCACGAACAGGGGCCGCGACGAAGTCCCGCGCACGACCGGAATGGCGTGCGTCGCCGTTCGGTAAGCCGACTTGGCCACGCCGATGACCGGGATCCCGAGCTCGGCGTGCAGGCGCGCGCCGAGGCCAGGCCGGCCGCTGCCGTCGAGATCGGCGTAGCCGTCGACCACGACCAGGCGCAGGTCGTCCTGGTCGGCGAGCACCGCGCGAAGCGGCGGCAGTTCCCGGAGGTAGAACGCGCCTGGCCGGTAGGGGAGGACCTCGCCGACGGTCACGACCCGCTCGCTGAGTACTGGCGAGAACGACGCGCTCGCGGCCAGCACAGCCGCTGCACGCGCCCCGCCCGACTTGGGATAGTGGACGTCGACGGCGGCGACCAGACCGCGGTCAGCGGAGCAGGTCGCGGGCCGCATCCTCGATCGCCGCTTCCGACAGGAGAACAGTGCCGGCGGCGTCGCCGAGCGGGATGAAGCTGTCATGGCTCGCGACCCGCGCGATCCGGCCGGTAAAGCCCGCGTCGACCAGGGTGGTGATCACGGTCTCTGACACCCCGCCGGTGCGCCGTGTCTCGTCCGCGACCAGCACCGTGCCCGTTGCCGCGGCCGCGCGTAGCAGGTCCTCATACGGCAGCGGAGCGAGCCAGCGCAGGTCGAGGACGCGGGTTCCGATCCCGTCGGCGGCGAGCGTGCGGGCAACTCGCAGGCACATGCGGACCCCGTTACCGAACGTAATGATCGTCAGGTCTTCGCCGGTGCCGTAGAGGCGTCCGCGGCCGAGCGGTACATGCACGGCACCCCATCGCTCGGGCGGCTCGTAATCGGCCAGCCAGGCATTGTCACCTTCGGAGTAAAGGTCCCGCTCGTGATACAGAGCGATGGGCTCGAGGAAAACGCAGACGCTGCCGTCCAGTTCCGCCGCGGCCAGGCAGGAGCGAAGCATCGGCGCCGCGTCGTCGGGGCGCGCCGGGCAGGCCACTACGAGGCCGGGAATGTCACGCAAGGCGGCCAGGCCGTTGTCGTTGTGGAAGTGGCCGCCGAAACCCTGCTGGTAGGCCAGGCCGGCGACGCGCACGACCATCGGGTTGCGGTACTGGGCGCGCGAAAAGAAGGAGAGCGTCGCCGCCTCGCCGCGGATCTGGTCGGCCGCGTTGTGCAGGTAGGCGAGGTACTGGATCTCAGGTACCGGCAGGATGCCGGCGAGGCCCGCGCCCAGCGCGAGTCCGAGGATGGTCTGCTCGTCGAGCGGCGAGTCGAATACCCGGCTGGCACCGAAGGCGCGCTGCAGCCCGCGGGTCACCCCGTAGACGCCGCCCTTGCGCCCGACGTCCTCGCCGAAAACGATCATGTCCGGCCGCCGGGCCAGCTCATCGGCCAGGGTGCGATTGATTGCCTGCGCGAGCGTCAGCGGACCGGTGCTCGAGTCCGCTGAAAGGGGATCTGCGGCGTGGCGGCCCTGCCCGCCGGCTAGCTGGCGCGACCGCGCGGCGATGTCGGCCGCGAGGATGCCCGGCCGCCGCGGCGCAATGGGGGCCATCACCTGCTCGGCTGTGCTGAGGCGCGGGGCACCAGCCAGGGCGCCCGCGACCGCCAGGATCCGGGTCCTGGACGCCTCATAACGCTCGAGTACCTGAGCCGCGGTCAGAGCGCCTGCCTCGACGAGCAGCCGCGCAGTGCCCAGCAGCGGGTCCCGGGCGGCATCCGCGGCGATCTCGGCCGGGGTCCGATATGCGGATTCCACGTCGGTACCTGCATGCCCGCCGAGCCGGACCGTGCGCAGGTGCAGGAACGCGGGCGCCCTCTTCTCCCTCGTCCACTCGGCAGCTTCAACCGCTGCGTCGTAAGCGTCGGCTAGGTCGGTGCCGTCGGCGCTGAAGTAGCGAAGCAGGGGCTGGCCCGAGGCCGCCGCCTCGATCCAGCCAGGCGGGGTGCGGACGCTGATGCCCAGGCCGTTGTCTTCGCACACGAACAGCAGGGGCATCGGCAGCCGCTGGTAGGCGCATTGAGCGGCAGCGTTGAGGGCACCCCTTGCCGTGGAGTGGTTGACCGATGCGTCGCCGAAGCTGCAGACCACCACGCTGTCCTCGGGCCACGGCGTCGTGAGGCCCAGACGCGCCGCCCGCCCGATGGAGAAAGCCAGGCCCACTGCACGCGGCAGATGCGAGGCGATCGTCGACGTCTGCGGGATTACGTGCAGCTCCGGATGGCCGAACACCTTGTGCCGGCCGCCGGCGATCGGCTCGGCCGCCGCTGCCATCAGGCCGAGCAGCACGTCGCTGACGCCATCCCTGGGTGGCCGTGACTGGGCGGCGCGGACCAGGTAGAACGCGCCCGACCGATAGTGCAGCAGCGCCGGGTCGGTGCGGCGCAGCGCGGCGGCGACCGCCGCATTCCCCTCATGCCCGGACGAGCCGATCGTGTAGTAACCAGCGCCCTGGGTGCGCAGCCAGCGGGCTGCCAGGTCGACGTGCCGGCTGGACAGCTGAGCGCTGAACAGCTCCAGGCATCGGGCCACGGTCAGGCTGCTGCCTGGCCGGACCGGGTCGCTGGGCACCGGGAGCGCGTCCGTCGCCGGGGTGAGCTCCCGGATCGCGCGAACCAGCCGCTGCTCAGCCAGGTCCTGGCCTGGCGCATCGCCGGCTGCCGGCGCCGGGCCAGCCGGGGCTGCCTCCTCAACCGGGCCCGCCGGGCCCACCGGGTCCACCGGATCCACCGGGTCCACCGGGTCCACCGCGTCCATCGGCTCAGTGTCCGCGGTCGGGCGTCGCCTGGGTCCTTCAGCTGCGACGCTCACCTTCCGACGGTATGTCACCAGGGGCCAGACCGACAGGCCGATTGGTTGCCGCGGGGTGAATCTGTGGCCACCGCGGTGATGTGATGAAGCGGTCAGCGTCACGTCGCATCAGGGGAGGGCGCCGTGCTGCCATGGTCAGCCGATCTGGCCGGAGTCATCAACGAGCACGTCATCGTCAGCGAGCTGCTGCGTGGCAACCCGCTGGGTGACCCACACGAGCGGCCGCTGTGGGTCTACACCCCGCCCGGCTACGCGACCGAGCCCGGCCGCCGATACCCCGCGGTGTACGTGCTCCAGGGCTACAGCGGTCACGTGACCATGTGGCGAAACCGGTCGCCCTTCCGCCAGACGTTCCCCGAGACCGCCGACGCGGTGTTCGCCGGCAGGCAGGCCCCGCCAGCGATCGTTGTCTACGTTGATGCGTGGACTGGCTACGGCGGCAGCCAGTTCGTGGACTCGCCGGGGACCGGGCGGTACCACTCCTACCTGTGCGACGAGGTCGTTCCCTCGGTCGATGCGGCGTACCGTACCCTCCCGGATCGGAATCACCGGGCCATCATGGGCAAGTCGAGTGGCGGCTTTGGTGCCATGATCACCCCGATGCTGCGGCCTGACCTGTTCGGGGCACTGGCCACGCACGCGGGAGACAGCCTGTACGAATACTGCTATCTCAAGGATTTCGGCGCGGCCGTCCGGGCGCTGCGAGGCTACGACGGGGACATCTGGGCCTGGTGGCGCGAGTTCCGGTCGCGGACGCCCTTCACGAGACCGGCCGACTACCAGCTGATCCTGCTGCTGGCGGTGGCGGCCGCGTTCTCCGCGAACCCGGACGGATCCGTCGACCTTCCCTTCGAGCCGCACACCGGGGTTCTCCGCCCGGCGGTGTGGCAGCGATGGCTGGACTGGGATCCGGTGCGGATGGCCGCCAGGTACGGCGACGCGCTCCGGTCGCTGCGCGCCATCTGGATCGATGCCGGGACCAGAGACGAGCATCTGCTCGATGTCGGGGCTGCCGCGTTCCGGGAGGAATTGCGCGCAATCGGGGTTCGCGACGAGATCGTCCGCTACGAGCTGTTCGACGCCACGCACGCCGGCATCGACTACCGGTACCCCATGGCACTGGCCTGGCTGTGTCAGCAGATGCAGGACCCGGAGCCGCGATGAACGTTATCGTCCGTTGCGACGTAGTCAGGGGAGAAGGTGAACGCTCAGCAGAACGGAGAAGTGGGCAAATGCGCAACCGATGGTGGGCAGCGCCGCTGGTGGCAGGCGCCGCGGCGCTGATAGCGGCCTGCGGCGGCACGGGCACACCGTCTGCGAGTCACTCGACGACGAACGCTCCCGCCTCACACGCGAGCGCGACTCCCCAGGGCGGCTCGCACGTCACGATCATGACCCAGAGCACCAGCAAAGGCACGGTACTGGCCAACGGCCAGGGCATGACCATTTACTGGTTCGCGAAGGATACGCCGACGATGTCGAACTGCAGCGGGACCTGCGCGACCTACTGGCCGCCGGTGATCGGCACGCCGGCCGCTGCGGCCGGGGCCAGCCTGCCCAAGGGTTTCGGCACCGTCACCAGGTCGGACGGCGAGGTGCAGGCAACATACAACGGGCACCCGCTGTACACCTACATGGGTGACACGGCAGCCGGGCAGATCAGCGGCAATGGCCTCAACCTCTCCGGCGGGCTGTGGTGGGCGATGACGCCGGATGGCGCCAAGCTCGGCTCAGCTCCGGCCGGCGGATCCGGCCCGCCAGCCGGCGGCGGGGGCTACTAGCGAGCAGGCGGGAGCGGGCGGCGGCGCACCTGTGCGCCGCCGCCCGCAGACCGTCGTGGCCCGGGGATGAACGGTGACAACCACGTCATAACTGGGTCGTTACCAGCACTTTCGGGGTTCGGGCCGGCGGGTACGTACCCGTCGTGACGGAGTCGGCGGAGGCGGTGCCCGCGGCGCCATCAGCCGCGCCGGGACCGGGCGGATGAACACGATCGCGAAGGTCGGTGCAGAGCGCGATGCCGCCCGTCAGGCGTACGATCGGCGCATGCCAGCGCAGTGGCGTGCGGCGGCCAGCGAGCCGCAGTTCCTCCAGGTGCAGACCACGACCGACTCACGGGCCGAGGCAGTCGAGCTGGCCCAGGCTGCGGTGGAGGCACGACTGGCGGCCTGCGCCCAGGTCGCCGGTCCCATCGCCAGCACGTACTGGTGGGAGGACGCGCTGGAACGGGCGGAGGAATGGCTGATCATGCTCAAACTGCCCGCCAGCAGGTATGACGACCTCGCTGAGTTCCTGGCCGAACGGCACAGCTACGACGACCCGGAGATCATCGCGACGCCGATCATTGCGGGCTCAGAGTCCTACCTCGACTGGCTAGCCGAGGAGGCCCGGCCGCGGTGACCAGCCAGCCCCTCTCGCCGGCCGGCCCGCGAGATCACGGGCTGTTCGGTCCTGGCTCCGTCACCTGGCGGATCGCCAGTGAGCCGGTCATGTGGATCGCCGGACTGCGCGCGATGTACCTGCAGGCGCTGCACCCGAGGGTCATGCTGGGTACCTGGCAGAACACCGCGCTCGCCCGGCCGGATGAGGCCTGGGGGCGGTTTACCCGGACCGTGAAGTTCGTGCAGGTGCGCACGTTTGGTACGACTGCCGAGGTCGAGCGCGCCGGCGCCCGGCTCAAGAAGATCCACTCCTCGCTGCGCGGCATCGACGCTGACGGCGGGGAGTTCCGGCTCGACGAGCCGGAGCTGCTGCTGTGGGTGCACTGCTGCGAGATCGGCTCGTATGCCGAGATCGCGCGCCGCAGCGGCGTGCCCGTCAGTGCCGATGATCTGGACGTGTTCGTCGACGAGCAGCGGCGCAGCGCGGCGGTCGTGGGTCTCGACCCGCAGATCGTGCCGGGCAGCATGGCGGCGCTCGCCACCTATTTCAATCGGATGCAGCCCGGCCTGCGGGTCACGCCCGAGGCCCGGCGGGCGATGCGTGCCTCCTTCACGCTCCGCATGCCCCCGGCGCTGCTGCCGCTCCGGATGATCGTGCCGCCGCTCAACGTGCTCGGCTATGTCACGCTGCCGCGCTGGGCACGGCGCCTGTACGGCACTCCGGCCCTCGGCCTCACCGAGCCAGCGGTGACCCTTGCGCTGCGGGCCGCGTACGAGTCAACGACCAGAATCCCGCCGCGCGTGTTCCTGTTGCCGGCCCGCGCACTGGCCCGTCGTGATCGGCGGCCCGCTGCCTAGCCGGGTTACTGCAGCTGCGTCCGGGCAGGGTAGGTGCGTGACCGAGATGTTCCCGCGGTTGCGGCGGGTGCTGCGCGACGACATGGACACCGGCGAGCGCGCGGCGCTGGCGAGCTGGCTGGCTTTCACCGCGACCTTCGCGGCAGTACGGGGGATCACCTACAGCATTCGGGCGGGCAGGGGACCTTTCCACAATCTCCGCGCCGGCGGCGAGCATCTGCATCACTACCTGTGGGGGATCTGCATGCTGGCTGGCGTCGGCGCGGTCGCGGTGCACGGCGAGGAACGGCACCGCTCGCACCCGGCCGTCGCGACTGCCTACGGCAGCGGGCTGGCGCTGATCGTCGACGAGTTCGCCTTGCTGCTCGACCTGAAGGACGTTTACTGGGCCAGGCAGGGCCGGCTGTCGGTCGACGTCGGCATCGGCAGTATCGCCGCGACCGGCTCGTACTTCGCCCTGCTGCCCGTTGGCCGGGCGCTTCGCCAGCGCACTGAGCAAGAGCGCGGCCTGCCCACCCCTGCGGCCGTTGGCCACCCGAATGGCCACCGCACAGCCGCGCCGAGCGACGCCCGGCGGGCCGGGCCGCCCTGACAGGTCGCCTAGCTCACCAGGTTCGCTGGGCTACTCGCCGACCTCGCCCCCGGCCAGCTCGCTGACGATATCCAGCTGGCCCAGGTGCCTGGCGTACTCCTGCACCAGGTGAAACAGCACCCGCTCAAGCGTGGCCGGCGGCTCGCCGTTCCACCGCTCGCCTGGCCTGCCCGCATCGGCAAGGTCGTGCGCGGCGATGATCGCATCGGAGCGCGCCGCCTGCGCTTGTAGCGCGGCCAGCAGGTCGGGCAGCGTCTCCTCGGGCCCGACGTACCACCGGCCATCCCTCCGGTCGCCCCACGGATCGCCGACGTCGCGGCCCTCGAAGCCCCACTCCAGCCAGCGCCGCTCCACATAGGTGAGGTGCCGGAGCAATTCGAGCGGCGTCCAGCCCGACGGCAGGGTGCTGGCACGCCGGGCGCCCGGCGGCAGCGACTCGATCTTGCTGATAAGCCGGGATCGGAAGTAGTCCAGGTACCGCGTGAAGACCTCGGTAAGGGACGTCGCCGGGACAGTCGGCGACGGGAACGGGATAGTCACGCCGCCAGCCTGCCGCTCGATGACAGCCGTCGGCTAGTCGAGGTCCGTGGCCGGCACGTTCCAGGAGCTGATGACGGGGTCGTCGTGCTCGGTGCCGAGCAGGCTCAGTGTCCCCGTGTCGAGCCGGAACAGCCGCCCGGCGTCCGGCGCGAGCCCGAGCCAGCGCGCCGTCAGGACGCGGAGCAGGTGACCGTGCGCGATGAGGGCGACATTTCCGCGGGTCAGCAGCGGCCGCGCCCGGCCGAGTACCGCGTCCGCGCGCGACCCGACTTGCTGCACTGTCTCACCGGGGTGGGCACTATCGCCGGGGATGATCCCGTCTCGCCACAGGCTCCAGCCGGGCCGGCCCGCGCTGATCTGCGCGCTGGTCAGGCCCTCGTATCCGCCGTAGTCCCATTCCTGCAGGTCCTGGTCGATCCTGGCGTCCAGCCCGGCCAGCTCAGCCGTCAGCCGGGCCCGGCTGGCCGGGCTGGTGAACGCGGCCTCGAGCGTGCGGCCTGCGATGGCCGGGGCGAGCCGGGCAGCGGCGGCCAGCCCGGCGTCGGTCAGCGGTATGTCGGTCCGGCCGGTATGCCGCCCGGACCGGCTCCATTCCGTTTCGCCGTGCCTGATCAAGATCAGCTCGCCCATAGCCCAGCATGATGTCACCGCGTAGCCCGCCGGCGTCTTCCTGACCGGCGATTGTCGCTTGACTCGCGAGCCTTCACATGTAAGATCTAGCTGACAGGTGAAAACCCGAGTACTGGAGTGCGCGCTGACCAGCGAGGCGGATCTGCTGACCGTGCTCACGGCCGTGGCCAATCCGTTGCGGCTGCGAGTGGTGGCCGAGCTGTCTGGCGGCCGGGTGCATGTCAGCGAGCTGGCCCGCAGGCTCGGAATCTCCAGGCCGCTGCTGTACATGCACCTGGACCGGCTGGAAAAGGCCGGCCTGATCAGCGGGCAGCTGGAATTGTCGGAAGACGGCAAGGCGATGAAGTACTACGACCTGGCGCCGTTCGAGCTGCGGCTCGATGCCGGGGCCATCACCGACGCTGTCCGTGCGAGTGAGCAGGACACCGAGATGAAAGAGACGGCGAGCGACGAATGAACACCGCGCACCTGGCGGCCCTGACAAGCGGCGCCACGGCGGGCATCTGGATCGGCCTCGGCATCCCGGCGTTTATCTGCGCCGCGGTCGCCGTGATCGTGTGGTCCTACTTCCGCCTGCAGTCGCACCGCGCCGACGCGGTGGCGATGGCGGAATACCGCAAGCTGGCCGAGGAGGCTGTGGCCAACCAGCAGGAGCTTCGCACCGAGCTGGCACGGCTGACCGAGAAGGTCGCGGTCGTGGAAAAGCTGATGCGGGACGTCGGATAGTGACGGCCCTCCCCAGCGAGTGCCAGCTCGCCGGCGAGGGCCACCACACGACCAGCTGCACGTCACCCAGGAGAGGCCACCATGAGCCAGCCGCTCACCACGATAGTGCCCAGCCGACCACCGGATTCGCTAGCCGACCGGCTCAGGCTGCGCGTCAGCCCGGTACGCCTGCTGTTTTCTGCCAGTCCCTGGATCGCCGCCGGGTACCTGCTGACCTACCTCCTGGTGAGCTGGGTGCTGTTTTCCGTCGTCGTGACGGCCATGGCGGTAACCGCTGTGCTGGCGATCACCGTGGCCCTGGTGCCGGTGCTGATCGCGACGGCAGCGTTGATCCGCGGGTGCGCGCATGTCGAGCGCGTCATGCTCGGCCAGGTGTTCCGCCAGCCGGTCCGCGGCAGCTACCCGACGGCGGCCGGTCCGGGCCTGTGGCGGCGGGCACGGCAGGCCTGGACGAGCGGCGCGACCTGGCGTGACATCGCCTATCTGGCCGGGCTGTGGGCCCCGCTCTACGCACTCGACGCCATCGTCGTCGCGGTCTGGGCCGTCGCGCTGGCCGGGATCTCGGTGCCGCTGTGGTACCGGCACGCCGCCGACATCTGCATGGGCGCCTGCGGCACCCAGCACGTGCCCGGCATCATGATCGGGCACTTCCCGAACGGCCCGCACGGGGCGCACGCCAGCGGCCTGTGGATCTACAACTCCCTCGGACCGGCGCTATTGGTGGCCGGCATCTGCCTGATCGCCCTTCTGCTGCTCAACTACGTCCTCGTGGCGACGGCGCGGCTGCATGCCCGGGTTGCCGGGGCGGTGCTCGGCAGCGTTTCCGATCCGCTTGACCCCGCCAAGACCGTGCTCACCCAGCCGGGCCCGCTCGGTTCCCTGATCCGTCCGCCGGATTCGTAAGACCCATTACCTGGCCGGGTGCCAGCTCGCGGCCAGGCAGTCGCCACCACCATCACCCAGGAGAGGCAACGATGCGCCAGCAGTTCAGTTCAGCCTTGCCAGAAACCGACACCAGGGGAGCGAGCCCCCCGACTGGCCCACGGAGGGCGCGACGAGCAGTCCGCACGCGCTCCCTCGTCGAGAAAGTGGCCGCCTGGAGCATGCGGCATCGTAAGACCGTCGTGATCGGCTGGCTCGCCGTCATCGCGATCGTCTTTGTGGCCGGGCGCCTGGCCGGTGTCAGCACCGTGCCGAGCTACGACGCAGGCCAGTCGGGCGCCGCTGAGGCGACCCTGGACCGGCTGCACGTCAGCCAGCCGCCGTCGGAGGCCGTACTGATCCAGGCGCGCAGCGGCGCCAGCACGTTCCGCACCGACCCGCAGCTGCGGCAGGCAACCGGCGATGTGGTCCGCGCGCTCGCGGTGCTGCCGAATTCGACGGCGAGCGACATCCAGTCGCCCAGCACGAGCAGGTCGCTCATCTCAGCCGACGGGCGGTCGGCCCTCGTTACGTTTAATGTCACCGGGGCTAACGAGGACCAGGCCGTGCTGCCCGCGCTGCACGCAGTCGCCGCCGTGCAGGCTCGCTATCCGGGCTTGCGGATCTCCGAGGCGGGCGGCGCGAGCGAGGACCGGGTCGCGAGCGCGCTCATCAGCCGCGACTTCCGCCACGCGGAGACGACCTCCCTGCCGGTCACGCTAGTCCTTCTGCTGGGCGTGTTCGGCGCACTGGTCGCGGCCGGGATCCCGCTGCTGCTGGCCGCTACCGCCGTCATCGCGGCAATCTCCGTGACCTCGGTGATCGGCCAGTGGCTGCCGACGGGACAGAGCACGTCGGAGGTGGTGCTGCTCATCGGGATGGCCGTCGGCGTCGACTACAGCCTGTTCTACCTACGGCGGGAACGGGAAGAGCGGGCCCGCGGCCGCAGCACGCGAGATGCGCTTCGGATCGCGGCGGCGACCTCTGGGCGGGCCATCGTCATATCCGGGCTGACGGTGATGATCGCCCTCGCCGGCCTGTTCCTCACCGGCTACTCGGTGTTCACCGGCATCGGCCTCGGCACCATCGTCGTGGTCGGCGTCACGGTCGCCGGATCGCTCACCTTCCTGCCTGCGCTGCTGGCGTGGCTCGGTCCGCGTGCCGATCGCGGCTACATCCCCTTCCTCGGACGGCGGAGCGCTGCGGCACAGCCGTCGAGGCTGTGGAGCGGCCTGGCCCGCCGCGTGGTGCGCCGGCCGGTTGTCTGGGGAACGGTGGCGGGAGCGCTGATGCTGGCATTGGCCGCCCCGGCGCTCGGCCTGCGACTCGGAAACCCGCCGGACGGGGGCTTCCCGACCAGCGTGCCCATCGTGCAGACCGCGAACCAGATCGCGCGGGCTTTCCCGGCCGAGCCGGCTCCCGCGCAGGTCGTGGTGACCGGTCACGACCTGACCGGCCCGGCGATGACGGCTGCGATCGGGCGGCTCGAGCGAACCGCCTCGGCAACCGGCCCGATCAGGACTCCCGTGACGGCAGCGTCCGTGGCGGGCGGCCGCGCGCTGATCGTTGACGTTCCCCTTGCCGGGAACGGATCAGACGCGCGCTCGACCGCCGCCCTTCTCAGCCTGCGCGAACGCATCCTGCCGGACACCATCGGCAAGGTCAGCGGTGTCAGCTACGCGGTCAGCGGCGAGACCGCCAACAATTACGACGACCTGACCATCCTGCACACCCGTACGCCGCTGGTCCTGGCCGTCGTGGCGGGCATGGCGTTCCTGCTGCTGCTCGTTGTGTTCGATTCGGTCGCCATCGCGCTCATCTCGGTCGGGCTGAACCTGCTGTCGGTGGCTGCCGCGTTCGGCATCCTGACGCTGATCTTCCAGGACGGGCACTTGCAGTCGGTGCTCGGCTTCACGTCGTTCGGCGCGGTGGTCTCCTGGGTGCCGCTGTTCACGTTCGTGTTCCTCTTCGGCATCAGCATGGACTACCACGTGTTCATCCTCAGCCGGATACGCGAGCTGCGTCAGGGCGGCGCGACCACGAAGGACGCGGTCGTCGACGGTATCGGCGGCAGCGCCGGCGTGGTCACGAGTGCCGCGGTCATCATGGTGGCGGTGTTCTCGATCCTCGCGACGCTGTCGATCATCCAGACCAGGATGCTGGGGGTGGGCCTCGCGGCCGCCGTGCTGATCGACGCCACGATCGTGCGCGGCATCCTGCTGCCGGCCACGCTGGCGGCGCTCGGTGAGCGCACCTGGTACCTCCCAACCTGGCTCCGCCGCGTGCTGCCCGACCGTGACGTCCGTCACGAGGCGGCGGTGCCGGACGGCGAGTCCGCCCTGCAAGCAGGCCGGGCAATCGCTCAGGGTTCGGTAAAGAGGTAGCCAGAGGAGTCGATACCGGCCCAGGTAGTGGGGCGGCCGGGCTACAGTTTCCGCAACTGGCTGCCCGGCGCCCCCTGCCCTGGACTCGCGCGCAGCCGATTCCCCCGGTAAGTCCCGAGCCCGAGAGCGACGATGGGCCTGCCCCCTAGCGCTGCACCCGCTGGCCGCACGACCGTCCTCGGCCTGCCCGGTCGTGGCCGCAAGCCGCTCGTTGAGCGGGTTGCCCTCTGGAGCGCGCGCCACCGCAAGACGGCAGTGTTCGCCTGGCTGGCTCTCGTGGCAGCGGCATTCATCGCGGGCCAGTTCGGTGGCGGGGGCAGCGTGAAGCAGTACGACCCAGGGCAGGCCGGACAGGGCGAGCGGACGCTGGCAAGTCTGGGGGTCGTGACGCCGCCACGCGAGAGCGTTCTCATCCAGCCGCGCGCCGCGGCGCACTTGCCGGCTGCGGCTGCAGCCGCTGAGGTGAGCAAGGCCACGGCGGAAGTCAGGAACGACCTGGCCGCGCTGCCGAAGGCCGCCGCCAGCATCGGGGGCCCGTTCCGCGGCAGCCGAGGGGCAGCCCTGGTGACCTTCACAGTGGCCGGCCCGCACGCCGCGGCTCAGCAGACGGTCCTGACCGATCTCGCCGCGGTGCAGCGCGTCCAGAGCCGGCATCCGGATCTGATGGTCCAGGAGGCCGGCCAGGCCAGCACCAGCCAGGCCGCCAATTCCGTGCTCGGCAAGGACTTCCGCAAGTCCGAGTGGACGTCCATCCCGCTGACGCTGATCCTGCTAGTCGCCGTGTTCGGAGCGCTGATCGCGGCCGGGATCCCCGTGCTGCTGGCGGCGACGGCGGTGATCATGGCGGTCTCGCTGCTGGGCATCGCCAGTCACTGGTTCCCGGTGGGCTCGGGCACGTCCGAGCTCGTGCTGGTGATCGGGATGGCGGTCGGGGTCGACTACTCGCTGTTCTACCTGCGCCGCGAGCGCGAGGAGCGGATGGCGGGCCACGATGACCAGGCCGTCGTCGGGCTCGCCGCTGCCACCTCGGGCCGGGCCATCCTGGTATCAGGGCTGACAGTCATGGTCTCGCTCGGCGGCCTGTTCCTGACCGGCATCGACATGTTCACCGGGATAGCATTCGGCACCATTCTGGTGGTGGGCATGGCGGTGCTGGGCTCACTGTTCTTCCTGCCCGCCCTGCTCGCGTGGCTCGGGCCCTGGGCCGACCGGCTGCAGCTGCCGTTCCTCGGCTGCCGCCGTACCCATCCGCAGCCGTCGCGGCTGTGGGCGCGCCTCGCGCGGAGCGTGGTCCGCAGGCCGCTCCTGCTGGGCGGCGTCGCCACCGCGGCGCTGCTGGCCCTTAGCGCTCCCGCGCTCGGCATGCGCCTCGCCAACCCGCAGGTCGACCTGCCCAGCAGTCTGCCCATCGTGCACGTGCTCGCCGACATTCAGCACGAGTTCCCGGCCCGGCCGGCGCCTGCCGAGGTCGTCATCAGCGGCTCCGGCCTGGACAGCCCCGCGATGCACCGGGCACTCAGCGCGCTGGGCGCCGAGTCGTCCCGCAGGGGCAGCGCAGCCTCGCCCGCGATCAGCGGGCCGGTCAGCGCCAGCTTGGTGGCGGGTGGACGGGCCCTGGTGGTCCAGGTGCCGCTGGCCGGCAACGGAACCAGTGCCGTGTCCACGAACGCGCTGCTCACGCTGGAGAACCGGATCCTGCCTGCGACGGTCGGAACCGTGCCGGGTGCCAGCTTCGCGGTGACCGGCAACACGGCGGCCAACCACGACTTGCGGTCCATGCTGCACACCCGGACGCCGATCGTGTTCGGGGTCGTCGCGCTGCTGGCGTTCCTGCTGCTCATGCTGGCGTTCCGGAGCCTGGCCATCCCCCTGGTCTCCATCGCCCTGAACTTCCTGTCGGTCGGCGGTGCGTACGGACTGGTCACGCTGATCTTCCAGGACGGGCACCTGCAATCGCTGCTCGGCTTTAACTCTTTCGGCGCACTGGTTCCGTGGGTGCCCCTGTTTACCTTCGTCATGCTGTTCGGCCTCAGCATGGACTACCACGTCTTCATCATCAGCCGGATTAGGGAGCTCTGGTCCGGCGGTGCGACCGCGCTCGACGCCGTCGTCGGCGGTGTCAGCCGGTCGGCCGGGGTCGTGAGCAGCGCTGCCGTGATCATGGTCGCCGTTTTCTCGATCTTCGCGACGCTGGACATGATCGACGTCAAGATGCTGGGCGTGGGCCTCGCGGCGGCGGTTGTCATCGACGCGACGCTCGTGCGGGGGATCGTGCTGCCGGCCGCGCTGGCGCTGCTGGGCGAGCGCGCCTGGTACCTGCCGTCCTGGCTGAGCTGGCTGCCGGGCCGCAGCCTGGTCTGCGAGGGGTCGCTGCTGCGCCGCCGCGCCCGGCTGCCACTGCCGGCCCCGCATGTGCCGGCCGGAACGAGGGTCCCGGTGGGCGCGGGCGCGACGCACTGAGCCGCAGGTTTAGCCGCGCTCTCGACGACGGACTCATGGCAGCCGCTGTCATCACGTAGTATCAGCGCATGGGCAGGTGGCAGCCTGATGCGCCCGGACGGCTAGCGAGAGCGGCGTTCGAGCTCTTTGCTGAGCGCGGGTATGAGCAGACCACGGTGGCGGACATCGCCAGCCGGGCCGGGCTCACCGAGCGGACATTCTTCCGGCACTTCTCGGACAAGCGCGAAGTGCTGTTCTCCGGCCAGAGTCAACTGACGGAAGCCCTCGTGAGCTCGATCGCCGGTGCTCCGGAGTCATCCGGGCCACTCGCAGCGGTCGCCGTGGCGCTGGCGACCGTGGGGGAGTACTTCGAGGAGATCCGCGACCGGGCCCGCCACCGGCAGGCGATCATCGCGGCGAACCCGGAGCTGCGAGAGCGCGAACTCATCAAGCTCGCATCCCTCGCCACCGCGATGGCCGGAGCCCTCCGCGAGCGCGGAGTGCCGGAGCCCGCAGCCAGCCTGGCTGCTGAGGCTGGGATGGCGGTCTTCCGCATTGCCTTCGAGCGCTGGGTCAGCGATGCCGGGCAGCCCGACCTGCCGACGATCATCCGCGAGTCCCTCGACCAGATGCAGGCCCTGACCGCGGGCAGTCTCGCGGCTGGGCTGGCTACGGCAGGGTGAGGATCTCGTAGCCGTCGGCGGTGACGACGAGGGTGTGCTCGAACTGGGCCGTCCGCTTGCGATCGGCGGTGACGACGGTCCACCCGTCCGCCCAGATGTCGTACTCGATCGTGCCGAGCGTGAGCATCGGCTCGATCGTGAAGGTCATGCCGGGCTCCATGATGACGCCGACCGACGGGTCGTCGAAGTGGGGCACGACGAGGCCGGAGTGGAAGGTCGTGCCGATGCCGTGCCCGGTGAAATCGCGGACCACGCCATAGCCGAACCGGCGGGCATACGACTCGATCACCCGGCCGATGGCGTTGAGCGGGCGACCTGGTGCGACGGCCCGGATGCCGCGCATCAGGGCCTCTCTGGTGCGCTCGACGAGCAGCCTTGACTCCTCGTCCACGTCACCGGCGAGAAACGTCGCGTTGGTGTCGCCGTGCACGCCGCCGATGTAGGCCGTGATGTCGATGTTGACGATGTCGCCGCTGGCGATCACGGTGTCGTCGGGTATGCCGTGGCAGATGACCTCGTTGAGTGAGGTGCACAGCGACTTGGGGAAGCCGCGGTAGCCGAGGGTGCTCGGGTAGGCGCCGTGGTCGAGCAGGAATTCGTGACCGATCCGGTCCAGCTCGTCGGTGGTGATGCCGGGCTTCACGTGGCTGCCGACCTCGGCGAGCGCCTGGCCGGCGATCCGGCCGGCTACCCGCATCCGATTGATGGTGTCGGCGTCCTTGACGTCGGACTCGCCGAGGCGTGGCGCGCGTCGGCCCACGTACTCGGGCCGGGCGATGTGCGCGGGCACGGCGCGGAGCGGGGATATCCGGCCGGGCTGGAGGGCAGCAGGCATGATCTGGAATTCTAGGGGACATGGACGACGACAAGAGCTGGTGGTTCTGCCTGCGCCACCATGACGTGGAGCAGGGGCCCGGCTGCCCGGGCAAGGACCGGCTCGGTCCCTACCCGACCCGCGAGGCGGCCGAGAGAGCGCTCGAGACGGTCCGGCAGCGCAACGAGGCGTGGGACGCCCAGGACAGGTGGCCAGGCGAGACCAACGACGACTGGAGCGGCAGCTAACCAGGCGGGCACCGCCTGTCTTGTAGGGTGAGGCGAGCGGTGAACAGCGCGACCAAGGGGGCGCAGAGTGACCGTCGATCCCGGCAGCGGCCTGCCGCCAGCCGCCGAGGCCCGGATGGCAGAGATCCGGCAGAGCGGAACGTGGGGATCGGCTCTTACCTCCGACGAGTTCGCGGCCATCAAGAGCACCGGATTCGAGCCCGTTGGGCAGGTGCTCGGCGCCGCCGTCTACAACATCGGCTACACGGGCGGGTACGCATGCCCTTCGTACGGAATGGGCTACGGTCTCGGCGGCCGGATCGGCGGTTACGGCGGCCCGTACAGCAGCGTCACGGTGACATCGAGCAGTGGCGGGGTCGGCGGCTACGGGCCGCTGGTCCAGACCATGTACCAGGCACGACGCTCCGCGATCGGCCGGATGACAGCGGAGTGCACCGAGCTCGGCGGGCATGGCGTGGTCGGCGTCCGGCTGACCATCGGCCACTTCCCTGCGGGCGGGCTGGAGTTCCGGGCCATCGGCACGGCCGTCCGGGCGCCCGGCGGGGTGCCGCTGCGGGAGCCGTTCACCTCCGATCTTTCCGGACAGGACTTTGCCAAGCTCATCCTGGCGGGCTGGGCGCCGGCCGGGCTCGTGCTCGGCATCGCGATCGGGGCCAGGCACGACGACTGGGTGACGGTGAGTCAGCGCAGCTGGGGCGCGGGCAACGCCGAGGTCTCGGGCTTCACCGACCTGGTGAACACGACCCGCCACGACGCCAGGCATCAGCTGGAGCGCGACGTGACCCGGCACGGCGCCGATGGCGTCGTCCTCCAGGACATGGAGATGCGCGTCGGCGAGCACGAGTGCCCGATGCAGGAGGGGCGCAAGGACCACATCGTGGAGGCCACGATCATCGGCACCGCGATCGCTCATTTCGGCCGGCCGCGTGCCGCCCGGCCGCCACTGGCTGTGATGTCGCTGGATCCCCAGCGCCGCCAGGCCGCGAGGGTCCGGCTCGGCCCCTGAGTCCGACTAATGCTGCGTCAACCGAAAGCCGAGGAGCGAGATGACTGAGCAGCAGGGCACCGATCTTGAGGTGCTGGGCGTACCGCAGGACGCGATGCGCAGACTCGCCGAGCTGCGGCCCGGCCAGCCCGGCGCCATCTTCACCTCTGACTTGTCAGTCAACGAGTTCCTGCTGGTCAGGGAGGTCGGTTTCCGCCCCGTCGGCCTGGTGCTCGGCAGCTCGATCTACCACGTGGGCCTGCAGTTCGGGCGGTGGGGCCAGAGCCAGGAGCTCGACGTGCTGTCACAGGCCATGTACCACGCCCGCGAGCTGGCGATGACCCGGATGGAGGCCGAGGCACAGGCGCTCGGCGCCGACGGCGTCGTCGGAGTCCGGCTCGACGTCGAGATGAAAGAGTTCGGCGCGGACATCGCCGAGTTCATCGCCGTCGGCACGGCGGTCGTGGCCGAGCCCGGGGCCGGCGGCGGCGGCGTGACGAACTGGCGCAACAACAAGGGCATGCCGTTCACCTCGGACCTATCCGGGCAGGACTTCTGGACGCTGATCCGGGCCGGCTACGCCCCGCTCGGCATGGTGATGGGATCGTGCGTGTACCACATTGCGCACCAGCGGCTCGGCAGCAAGATGGGCAACATCGGCCGCAACGTGGAGCTTGAGCAGTTCACCCAGGCGCTCTATGACGCGCGCGAACTGGCGATGAGCCGGATGCAGGCCGAGGCCGAGGAACTAGCTGCCGAGGGCATCGTCGGTGTCCAACTGCGCCAGCACAGTCACACCTGGGGCTCGCACACGACGGAATTCTTTGCGATCGGCACCGCTGTGCGGCCGCTGCGTGAGGATCACATCATCCAGACGCCGACCATGGTGCTGAGCCTCGACGCCTGAGGAGATGCCGATCACTGAGCCGCCGGGTGAGCAGCTGCCTCCGGCCGCCCGCGAGCGGCTGGCCGAGCAGCGCGCGACGCGCAGCTGGGGCTCGACGCTGTCGGTCAGCGAATTCTCCGCCGTTTCCAGGGTCGGATTCGAGCCGGTCGGCCAGGTGCTCGGCGCCGCCGTCTACAGCGTCGGCGACGCCGGCGACGAAGAGTGCCCCTACGGCCTGACCGTGTACCGGGGCGAGGGCAGCCCGGTGTACCGGCCGTCCGGCAGCGGACTCGGCTTTTCCGCGCGGCCTGCGCCGATCGGCGCGGCCGCGATCGGCTCCGCCCGGCCGCTGGTTTCTGTGCTCTACCAGGCACGGCGGGCCGCGATCAGCAGGATGACGGCCGAGTGCGCAGCGCTCGGTGCGCTGGGGGTGATCGGCGTTCGGCTGGAGGTCGGCCCCTTTGGCGACGACGAGGACATCCTCGAGTTCCGCGCGCTCGGCACCGCCATCCGCGCTTCCGGCGTGGTCAGCCGGGCCCAGCCGTTCGCCTCCGATCTGTCCGGGCAGGATTTCACCAAGCTGGTTGCGCACGGCTGGATGCCCGTCGGCCTCGCGCTCGGCGTCGCTGTGGGGTACCGCCATGACGACTGGCTGACCAGAGGTCAGACCAGGATGACGGCAGGCAATGTGGAGGTCGAGGGCTACACCTTCCTGGTCCGGCAGATGCGCACCGACGCCCGGAACGAGCTGGAGCTCGACCTGGTCCGGATGGGCGCCGAGGGAGTCGTCGTACGCGAGATGCAGACTCAGATCTCCGAGCGCAAGTGCCCCATCGTCCCGTTTGGTCATGACCATGTCGTGCAGGCGACCATCGTCGGCACTGCGATCGTGCAGTTCGCCCGCTTCGCGCCGCCGCCGATTTACGGCATCCGCAAGCTCGACGGGCGACGGCCGGTTCAGCCGCCACAGCCGGCGGCGGTGAGTCTCGGCGGCGAGGAGCAGGACGAGTCGGCTCCGGCTCCGGACGCCAGCCCGGAACCGGCCGAGGGCTAGTCGTCGGGCGTTCCGCTCACCGCGTCGAGCAGCCTGGCCAGCCTGGCGCGCACGGTCCGCCCGGTGGTCGGCCCGGCCGCCCGCTGGCCGGCGATGCTGAGCCGGCCCGGCCCGTTGTCCTCGCCCGCGGCCGCTGTCACCAGATGCTGGGCCGCCTCGAACGAGATGGGCGCGGTGCCAGGGCTCACCTGAAGTGACTCGTGAGCCAGCTCGTCTAGCTCAGGATCGTCCTCGTCGAGCGCGAAGACGGTCGCACCAGAGCGCCGGACGTCATGCACACGCTCGAGGAGGCGGGCCGGCGCGACGCCGCGGCTGACCACCAGCAATGTCTCCTGCGGCGTCGCTGCCGCCAGTCGGCTGAGGCCAACCGACAGGTGCGGCGGCGCGCCTGGCTCCGGGGTCCAGCGGACAAGCGTGGGAGCGAGCTCGGGAATGCCTGCGTACTTGCTCTCGTCCGCAAGATGCGCCGTCATGTGCCAGGGCTCGTCGTCCGCGGGTCCGAAGATGAGCAATCCGCTCGGCGTCCGGACGCTGCTGCGCAGCGCGCGCGCAAACGCCGACGTGCGGTCCAGCCAGCCGGTCGGGGCGAGCAGCGCCCGGAGCGTAGCGACCTGTTCGGCATTCATGGATTCATCGTGCGCCTGACGGGCGGCCGGGGCGGCGCCTTCTGGCAGGATCGGGCCATGACACTGGCAGGATCGGGTAATGACAACTGAATCGTCAGGCGCGAGCGGAGCGGACGTCGCGAAGCATGTCATCGGCGTACTCGGCGGGACCGGCGACCAGGGCCGCGGTCTCGGGCTGCGGCTGTCCATGGCCGGCCATCGGGTGATCATCGGCTCCAGGAAGGCGGAGCGGGCAGCAGCCGTGGCCGCCGAGCTCGGCGGCGGACTGCTGTCGGGAGCCGGGAATCGCGACGCTGCTGCCGCGGCCGACGTCGTCATCGCCGCGATGCCGTGGGAAGGGCACCGGGACCTGCTGACCTCGCTGGCGGACGACCTGGCCGGCAAAGTCGTCATCGACTGCGTCAACCCGCTGGGGTTCGATTCCCGCGGCGCCTACGCACTGCGGGTGCCGGAGGGGAGCGCAGCCGAGCAGGCTGCAGCCGTCCTGCCGGACAGCACCGTGGTTGGTGCGTTTCACCACGTCCCGGCCGGGCTGCTGCTGGACCCGGTGGCCGGCACCGTGGACCTGGACGTGCTGGTACTCGGCGACGTCCGGGCGGCCACCGACCTTGTCATCGCGATCGCAGGCGAGATCCCCGGCATGCGCGGCGTGTACGGCGGCCGGCTGCGCAACTGCGGTCAGGTGGAGGCGCTGACCGCGAACCTCGTGTCCATCAACCGCCGGTATTCCGCGCACGCCGGGCTCCGCGTCACGGGCGTGTGAAGCCCTGCCAGGGAGGGACTAGCGGTACGAATACTCAGGCGTCGGGAAGGCGCCTGACACAACTTCAGCTGCGAAGGATTCCGCCGCCTCCCGCAGCACGCCCGCCACGTCCGCGTAGCGCTTGACGAACTTGGCCGTCCGCGGCGACAGCCCCGCCATGTCCTGCCATACCAGCACTTGTGCGTCGCAGTCGGGTCCGGCGCCGATCCCGATCGTGGGAATCTCCAGGCTGGCGGTCACCCGCGCGGCAAGCTCCGCTGGTACGCATTCGAGGACCACCGCGAAGGCGCCGGCTGCCTGCAGCGACTTGGCGTCGTGCATGAGCCGGTCGCCGTCCTCCCCGCGACCCTGTACCCGGTAGCCGCCGAAGGCGTTGACCGACTGGGGCGTCAGGCCGAGGTGGGCCATGACCGGGATGCCGGCCGCGACCAGCTCCTCTACCTGCCGAAGGACCCGGTAGCCGCCCTCGAGCTTGACCGCCTGCGCCCCGGTCTCCTTGAGGAACCGGGTAGCGGATTCCAGCGCGGCGGCCGGTGATGACTGGTAGGAGCCAAACGGCAGGTCAGCCACGACGAGCGCGCGGCGGGTGCCACGCACGACCGCGGTGGTCAGCGGGATGAGATCGTCCACGGTGACCGGAATGGTGGAATCGTGGCCATAGACCACCATTGCCGCCGAGTCGCCGACGAGCAGGACTGGAATCCCGGCCGAGTCGAACACTGCCGCAGTAAGCGCGTCGTAGGCAGTGAGCATCGGCCATTTCTCGCCGCGGGCCTTGGCCGCCGCGACGTCTCTGATAGTCAGACGCCGGCTCGCCTGGCCGCCGTACAGCGGCTCTGCCTGCCCCGGCGATGGCTCATGCGTCCCGGCTGAAGCGGTCTGGCGGCCGTGGTCAGCAGACATCGATCCTCCTGTGTCTCGTTGCGCCCTTGTGGCGTCCCCGGACGTTCTGATGATCGCATGGCGGGCCAGTGCCGAACAATGCCGGCGCCAGAGAGCCCCACAGCCGGCCGCAGTTGCAATACGATGATGGCTCGTATCGTTATCGGGGGCCAGTAAGCAAACGCCGACGGCCCGTCCGGCGCTTCCCGAAGGCGGGCATGGACAGTCAGGCAGGCGCACTCGTTCCCGGCAACGGGTCAGCCCTGGCAGGGCCGAGGCGGCGGGGCAGACCCCGCAGTGCGCGGGCAGAGCAGGCCATCCTGGCCTCGGCGCTCGCCCTGGTGGCCGAGCGGGGGCCGGAGGGCCTCGGCATCGAGCAGGTGGCCGCGAGGGCCGGGGTCGGCAAGGCGACCATCTATCGCCGCTGGCCGGGCAAAGAGGACATGCTGCTCGATGCCATTGCCAGCCTCGGCAGCGATCTTCCGGTGCCACAGGGCAGGTCGGTCCGGGCCGATCTGGTCGCGCTGCTGATCTCCTTCAGCCGGGAGGCGGCTGATCCGCGGCGGGCCCGGCTGTTCGCGCTGCTGCAGGGCGAGGGCGTGCGCTACCCGCGGCTGCTGGCCCGGTACACCGAGGCGGTGGTGCGGCCGCGCCAGGCCGTTGTCGCGTCGGTGCTGCGGCGCGGCCTGGCCACAGGTGAGTTGCGGGAGGACACTGACATCGAGGCGGCCACGTTCCTGCTCAATGGCGCCGTCCTGGCCAGCATGTCGGGGCACGAGCACGTGGACGCGCGCTATGCCCGCCGGGTAGTCGAGGAACTGATGCGCGGGCTGGCCGCGCGCTGAGGGCGCCCGGCAGGCAGGCCGGCCGCCTAGGGCTAGGCTCAGCGTCATGCTGCTGACGAAGCTCGGGCATTCCTGCGTGCGGCTCGAGAAAGACGGCGCCAGGCTGGTCATCGATCCGGGCCTGTGGTCGGGTCCGGAGGTCCTGGCCGGGGCGAGCGCCATCCTCGTGACACACGAGCACAACGATCACCTCGATGATCGCGCCGTGCGCGCGGCGCTGGCCGGGGACCCCGACCTGCAACTCTGGGCTAATGAGACGGTGGCCGGGCAGTTCGCCGACTTCAGCGACCGGGTGCACGCGGTGCGCCACGGGGACACGGTCAGCGCGGCCGGCTTCGACGTGCACGTGTACGGCACCGACCACGCTGTGGTCGACAGGGTTATCCCGGTGATCCGCAACACCGGCTTCGCCGTGGACGGCCAGGTCTTTCATCCAGGGGACTCATTTACGGTGCCGGAAGAGCCCGTTCCCGTGCTGCTGGTGCCGGTCACGGCGCCGTGGCTGAAGTTCAGCGAGGTCGCGGACTACATCCGGATGGTCGCGCCCGAGCGCGGCTACTGGATCCATGACGCACTGGTCAACGACAACGCCGCGCAGCTGCTCACCAACCTGCTCACCCTCGCGCCAGCCCGTTCGGGCCCGGCGAGCTACCTGGTCCCCGGCACCAGCGTGGAGCTGTAAGGGCCAAGGCGTCGGCAGGTGCTGCGCCTATGCTGCCGTCGGAGGAGCAGATGAATCTAACCCCCTTTCTGCTGTTCGACGGCAACTGCGCCGAAGCGATGGCCTTCTACCAAGCGTGCCTCGGCGGCGAACTGACTGTTACCAGGGTGGCGGATACTCCCATGAAGGACCAGTTCCCACCCGAGGAGCACGCCAAGGTGACCTACGCCCGTCTGAAGAGCGGGCCAATGGAGTTCTCAGCGACAGACTGGCTGCACACGACGCGGAGGCCGAGCCTCGGAAATACCGTCGCCATCTACCTCAACGACGGAACGTATAGCCAGCTGAGGGAGGTCTTCGACAAACTCTCGGCCGATGCTGACCCAGACCTCCTCGACGATCTTCATGACCTGCCTTTCGGCACCTATGGTCACCTGACCGACAAGTACGGGGTCCACTGGTTCTTTCAGGGCGACGGCGCTAAGGGGTAAGGCTCATCGGCTCGGCCACCGGGAGGATGACGGCGGACGGGCGGGCCGGATCGTGGTAGACCGCCTGCTGTGCGGTGACGACCGTGGTCGCGGTCGCCAGCGGCTCGCCGGTGCCGGTATTACGGGCGTAGCGGGGATGGGCTCCACTGGATACCTGCAGCCGGAGCCGGCTGCCGGCCGGGAACCGGTGCGCGACCGGCCAGAGTTCGAACCGCACGCGGCGGGTGCCATCAGCGGCAGCCTCAGGCTGTCCGGGGGAAAGCCGCAGCAGGCCGTCGCAGATGTTCAGCGACTGCCCGGCCGGGTTCACCTGGCACAGCCGGGCGAAAAAGTCGGTGTACTGCCGGTCCGAGCTGACATGCAGATCCACGGCGGGCACGCCGATGACCTCGAGACCCGCGTCGAGCGGGGCGCTCGTGAAGGTGAGCACGTCCGGCCGGACTTCCAGCATCCGGTTGTCGACGCGCGCCCGGCCCTGGTTGCCCACCGGGCCGGCCAGGTTCGGGGTCGGGTCAGCCGGGTCGTAGGTGTAGGTGTCGGGCGGGCTGCCGCCGGGCGTCGTCGTCGCCAGGCCGCCGTGTGACTGCAGGTACCAGCTCTGGGCGGCGGCGGGTGGCGGCCACGTAGGCAGCGACCGCCACTCGTCGGTCCCGGTGACGAAGATCCGGACCGGGCTCGCCTCGTTATCGGCGGACCCCCCGGGGGCAAGCTCGGCGCGCAGGAAGTCCAGGCCACTGCGGATCCAGGCGGCGACGGCGCCATTGTCGGCGTGCCGCCACGGCCCGATAGTCAGCCGGGGCTCAAGCCCGGCCTGCCGGAGCGCAGCGTAGTCGCGCAGCTGACTCGGCAGGAAGATGTCGTGCCAGCCGCCGGTCATCGTGATCGCGGCCGCCGTCCGCTGCGGCCCTGATCCGAACTGATGGCGGTCCCAGAATTCATCGCCGCCGGCCAGCCAGTCCTGCCAGTACTGAGCCGTCGCGCCCGTGGCGAGCCGGTCCAGGTCACCTAGTGGCAGCCGTCCGGCCAGCGTGCGCAGGGCGCGGGCCCGCAGTCCCTGCCTGACCATCGCGCCCGGGCGTTCCTGCCGGGCGACCTGGTCGGTCCACTCCAGCATCGTTTCCAGCGCGAACGACCCCCCTGCCTCGATCATCTCGCGCGGTCTGCTGGTGCTGACGAGGATTGCCATCGCCTTGTGGTCCGGCAGGCCGAGCGTCGCCAGAGCCCACTGCGTCATGCCGAGATAGCTCGGACCCCAGGTGCCGAACGAGCCCGGGTACCAGGGCTGGTCGCGCAGCCACTCGACGGTGGCCAGCCCGTCGTCCTGCTCGGCCAGCCCGAACGGGTCCAGCCGGCCGCCCGAGCCGAACGTGCCACGGCAGCTCTGCACGACGCTCTGGAAGCCGCGCTCGGCGAACAGCCGGCCCGCGATCGTGCCCCAGAAGCCGCGGCGGCCGTAGGGGCACCTGACTAGCACAAGCGGACAGTCCTCGCCAGGCGGAGCGTACCGATCGGCCAGCAGCGTCGCGCCGTCGTGCATCGGCACCCGCAGGTCGCGCTCTACTTCTACCTCCGTCGTCTGCGCGGGCGGCAGCTGCATCGTCCGGGAGAGGAACCGGCTCAGCACCGTCATGCGGGCACCACCTGAGAGGGGAGGGAGGGTGGGTGAGAGGAGCGAACGGGGCCGCCGATTGGCTCAGCCGACCCTCGGCTCGCGCCAGCGGCTCGTGATGGGCAGCCGGCGGTCCCGGCCGAAATTCTTGGCGCTGATCTTCGGGCCCGGTGGGTACTGGCGTCGCTTGTACTCGGCGCGGTCGACGAGCCTGATCACCCGCTCGACCAGGGCGGGGTCGTGTCCGGCCGCGACGAGCTGGGCCGAGCCCAGGTCTTTCTCCACGTAGTCGTCGAGCAGCTTGTCGAGCACCTGGTAGTCGGGGAGCGAGTCGGTATCGAGCTGGCCCGGCGACAGCTCGGCGCTCGGCGGCTTGGCGATCGAGTTCTCCGGGATCGGCGGCGTCTCGCCGCGCGCCGCAGCTTGCTCGTTGCGCCATCGTGCGAGCTCCCAGACGAGCGTTTTGGGCACGTCCTTGATCGGCGCGAAGCCGCCGACCGCGTCGCCGTACAGGGTCGAGTAACCGGTGGCAAGTTCGCTCTTGTTGCCGCAGGCGAGGACGAGGTGACCCTCTTCGTTGGACAGCGACATCCAGATCATTCCGCGGATCCGGGCCTGCAGGTTCTCCTCGGCGAGGCCGTGCAGATCGAGGCTGGCGTCGAAGCCGTCCAGCATGGGCTTGATCGGGATGAGGCGCGCGTGGATGCCCTGCCGCCTGGCCAGCTCCTCGGCATCGGACACCGAGTGGTCAGAAGAGTAGGGCCCAGGGTTGAGCACAACGTGCACCCGGTCGGATCCGAGCGCATCGGTCGCGATCGTGGCACAGAGCGCCGAGTCGATCCCGCCGGACAAGCCCTGGATGATCGAGCTGAACCCGTTCTTGCGCACGTAGTCCCGCACGCCGAGCACGAGGGCGCCGTAGATCTCGGCGAGATCCGGCAGCCGCGGCCAGATCATCGGCGCGCCGAGCGGCTCGTCAGGAACCGGGCCGGGCAGCGGTGCGAGCTCGACCCGCTCGATTGTCATGGTCCCGTCGGACGCTGTCGCCCGCTGCTGCCCGGCCGGCAGCGTTGGGTCTGCGGCGGCGAGGTCCAGGTCGGCGAGCACCAGAGCCTCGTCGAACTGCGGGCCGCGTGCCAGCACCGCGCCGTCCGGGGCCACGACGATCGAGTCCCCGTCAAAAACCAGCTCGTCCTGGCCTCCCACCATGTTGGTGTAGGCGAGTACGGTGCCCGCCTCGCGGGCCCGCCGCTGGCACAGCGCGAGCCGGACGTCGTCCTTGTTCCGCTCGTATGGGGAGGCGTTCGGCACCACCAGCAGGCTCGCGCCGGCCTGCCGGGTGACCGCCACCGGGCCGCCGTCCTGCCACAGGTCCTCGCAGATCGCCACCGCGACGTCGACAGGGTCGCCGCCGGGCGTTGTCAGCCGGCACACCGGCAGGGTGGTGCCGGAGACGAAGTAGCGAAACTCGTCGAACACGCCGTAGTTCGGCAGGTGATGCTTGGCGGAGGTGATCGCCACCCGGCCGCCGTGCAGCACGGCGGCTGCGTCGAGCGGGGCGCCCGCCGGGAGGCCCACCCGGGGCAGCTCGCCGGTGCGGCGATCGAGGTAGCCGAGGACAACCGCGATGCCATCAAGTCCCTCGCCGGCCAGCTCACCCGCTAGCGAGTGCAGCCGCGCGATCGATGCCTCGACGAACGAGCGCCGCAGCGCGAGATCCTCGACGGGATACCCGGTCAGGAACATCTCGGGAAAGATGACGATCCCTGCGCCCTGCTCCGCGGCGCGCATCGTCCACTCGATGACCTTGTCGCTATTGCCAGCCAGGTCTCCCACTGTCGCGTTGACCTGGGCCAGCCCGATCCGTAGCCGAGCCACGGTGTCAGCCTAGTGCGAACCGCGCGCCTCCCACCCGGGCCGGTAACAAGCCGGAAACATCCGCCGGGCAGACTGTGGCGGTGGACAGGCAGGAAGAGTTCGTGCTGCGCACGCTCGAAGAGCGTGATATCCGGTTCGTCCGGCTGTGGTTCACGGACGTGCTCGGATATCTGAAGTCGGTGTCGGTCGCGCCCGCCGAGCTGGAGGGCGCCTTCGCCGAGGGTATCGGCTTCGACGGGTCTGCGGTGGAGGGATTTGCCCGCGTCTACGAGGCGGACATGATCGCCAAGCCCGACCCGGCGACGTTCCAGCTGATGCCAGCAGGCGGCGCGACGGCCGGGACGGGGCGGATGTTCTGCGACATCCTGCTGCCCGACGGCTCGCCGTCGTACGCCGATCCCCGGCACGTGCTCAAGCGGGCGCTGGGCCGGGCGTCGCGGCTCGGATTCACCTTCTACACCCACCCCGAGATCGAGTTCTTCCTGCTGCGGGAAAAGCCGGAGCCCGGCCAGCGGCCGCGCCCGATCGACGCGGGCGGGTATTTCGACCACACCCCGCACAGCATCGCGCACGATTTCCGCCGCGAGGCGATCACGATGCTCGAGAGCCAGGGCATCTCGGTCGAGTTCAGTCACCACGAGGGTGCGCCCGGACAGCAGGAGATCGACCTGCGGTATGCCGACGCGCTCAGCACGGCCGACAACATCATGACCTTCCGGCTGGCCATGAAGGAGGTGGCGCTGCAGCAGGGCGTCTACGCATCGTTCATGCCGAAACCGTTCAGCGAGCACCCGGGCTCGGGCATGCACACGCACATGTCCCTGTTCGAGGGTGACCGCAACGTGTTCTACGAGCCGGGCGGGGAGTATCACCTGTCGAAGGTGGCCAGGGCGTTCATCGCGGGCCTGCTACGGCACGCGGCGGAAATCACCGCGGTGTGCAACCAGTGGGTCAACTCCTACAAGCGGCTGTGGGGCGGCACCGAGCGCATCGCGGGCGCGGGCGGCGAGGCCCCCGCCTACATCTGCTGGGGCCATAACAACCGCTCGGCGCTCATCCGCGTGCCCATGTACAAGCCGAGCAAGGGCAACGCCACCAGGATCGAGTTCCGCTCGATCGATCCGGCCTGCAATCCCTATCTGGCCTACGCCGTGATTCTCGCGGCCGGGCTGAAGGGCATCGAGGACGACTACGAGCTTCCGCCGGGAGCCGAGGACGACGTCTGGGCGCTCACGGAGACCGAGCGGCATGCGCTCGGCATCGAGCCGCTGCCGCAGAGCCTCGCCGACGCGATCAACGTCATGGAGGGCAGCGAGCTGGTGGCGGAGACTCTCGGCGAGCAGGTCTTCGAGTTCTTCCTGCGGAACAAGCGCGAGGAGTGGCAGGAGTACCGACGGCACGTGTCGGAGTTCGAGCTGGACCGCTACATGGTGCTCTGACCGGGCGGGCCAGTTACCGTGCTGATGTGACCTCACCGCGCGGGACGCTGGCGGGGCAGCTGGCGGCCATGGGCTTTGCCGACACGGCGCAGGCAGGTCAGCTGCTGACCGAGCTCGGGCTGCGCGGCGACGCGGCCAGCAGCGCGGGCGGCCCGGTGCTGGCGGCGCTGTCCGGAGCGGCCGATCCCGGCCTTGCCCTCGCTGGGCTGGCCAGGATGGCACCCGGCGCCGACCTGAGGCGGGCACTCCGGGATGATCCGGTGCTGCGTGACCGGCTGGTCAGCGTGCTGGGAGCCAGCGCGGCGCTGGGTGATCACCTCGTGCGGCATCCGGCGGACTGGCGGCTGCTGGCCGAAGCGGCCACGTTCCGCTCTCCGGACCTGTCAACGGACGGTCACGCTGGCGCACGAGCAGATCCGGCGGATGCGCCCGACCCGGTGACCGCGCTGCGGCTTACCTACCGGCGGCAGCTCCTGCTCCTCGCGGCCGGTGACCTGACCGGTGAGCACCCGCTCGATGACATCATGGCCGGGCTCGCCGATGCCGCGGGCGCCGCGCTCGCCGAGGCGCTGGCGATCGCGCGTGCGGAGCTACCAGAGGACGCGGCGCCCGGGCGGCTGGCCGTGATCGCGATGGGGAAGTGCGGCGCGCGGGAGCTGAACTACGCCAGCGACGTGGACGTGATCTTCGTGGCCGATTCCGCCGAACCGGCCGCGCTGCGCACCGCGACGGCACTGGCGAGCCGCATGATCCGGGTCTGCTCGCAGAGCACCCCCGAGGGTCAGCTGTTCCCCGTCGACCCGAACCTGCGCCCGGAGGGCAGGGACGGTCCGCTCGTGCGGACCGTAGCCAGTCACCGGGCCTATTACGAGCGGTGGGCCAGCACCTGGGAGTTCCAGGCCCTGCTGAAGGCCAGGTTCGTCGCCGGCGACGCGGAGCTGGGTGCCGAGTACCTGGCCGCTATCACGCCGATGGTGTGGCAGGCGGCACAGCGCGACGGCTTCGTCGCCGATGTCCAGGCCATGCGCCGCCGGGTGGTGGCGAGCCTGCCGTCGGCGGATGCGGGCCGCGAGCTCAAGCTCGGCCCGGGCGGGCTGCGGGACATCGAGTTCGCGGTCCAGCTGCTCCAGCTCGTGCACGGCCGGGCCGACGAATCGCTCCGTGTGGCCGGCACGCTGCCCGGGCTCGCGGCGCTCGCGGCCGGCGGGTACGTCGGACGGACCGACGCGTCCGCCATGGCGGCTGCCTATCGGTTCCTGCGTGGCGTCGAGCACCTGGTCCAGCTCAGGCAGCTGCGGCGCACGCACCTGCTGCCGGAGGACCCGGCAGTGCTGCGGGAGATCGGGCGCGCGCTGCGCCGGATGTGGCTCGACCCGGCCACGCGGCCGGGTGGCCCGGCCGCCGCCCCGGTGACCGGCCCGGCGCACGCTGACCCGGCGGTGGAGCTGGCCGGACAGTGGCGGCTGCACGCCGGCCAGGCCAGGCAGCTGCACGAGAAGCTGTTCTACCGGCCGCTGCTCGACGCCGTCGCACGGCTGCCTGGCGAGGCGGCCCGGCTCAGCCCGGAGGCGGCGCGCGACCGGCTCGACGCGCTCGGCTACGCAGACCCTGGTGGGGCGCTGCGCCACATCGAGGCGCTCACGTCCGGCATGTCCCGGAAGTCGGCGATGCAGCGGACGCTGCTACCTGTGCTGCTCGGCTGGCTTGGCGACGCCCCCCAGCCCGATGCCGGGCTGCTGGCGTTCCGCCAGGTCAGCGAGGCGCTAGGGGAGTCACCCTGGTACCTGCGGCTGCTGCGCGACAACGCGATCGTCGCGCAGCGGCTAGCCAGGCTGCTGGCCTCGAGCCGGTACGCCACCGGCCTGCTGCTCCGCGCGCCTGAGGCGGTCGCGATGCTCGGCGACGACGCGCAGCTGGCACCGCAGCGGGAGAACGACCTGATGGCCGAGGCCGCCGCGGCGGCCGGGCGGGCCGGATCCGCGGCCTCGGCCGCCGTCGCCGTGCTCGCGATCCGCCGCCGGGAACTACTCAGGACCGCTGCCGCCGACCTGCTAGGCCTCGCCGGAATCGAGGACACCGGCCTGGCGCTGACGGCCGTCACCCAGGTGAGCATCGCGGCAGTGCTCGGCGCGGTGGTCGCTGAGGCCGAGCGGACGTCGGGTCCGCTGCCTACCAGGCTCGCGGTGATCGCTATGGGCCGGTTCGGCGGGCACGAGATGGGCTACGCCAGCGACGCGGACGTGCTCTTCGTCCATGATCCGCTGCCCGGCGCTGACGACGAGGCCGCGACCAGGGCGGCGCACGCGGTGGCCGAGAGCGTGCGCGCACTGCTGAGCCGGCCGGGCCCCGACCCGGTCCTGCTCATCGATGCCGGCCTGCGGCCCGAGGGCCGACAGGGCCCGCTGGTGCGGACGCTCGCCTCGTACCGGGCGTACTACCAGCGCTGGTCAGTGGCCTGGGAGGCGCAGGCGCTGCTGCGGGCGGAGCTCGCCGCCGGGGACCCGGGAGTGCGCGCCGGCTTCATCGCCATGGCCGATGAGATCCGCTACCCCGAGGGCGGCGTCGATCTGGCCGCAGTCAGGGAGATCCGGCGGATCAAGGCCCGGATGGAGGCAGAGCGGATGCCCCGAGGCATCGAGCCGGCCCTCCACCTCAAGCTCGGACCCGGCGGCCTGGCCGACGTCGAGTGGGTGGCTCAGCTGCTGCAGCTGCGGCACGCATGGGCGGTGCCGGATCTGCGCGTCACCCAGACACCCGCCACACTGGCGGCAGCGAGCAAGGCGGGGCTCATCGCGGTCGGCGACGCCGACACGCTGACCGCGGCGTGGCGGCTGGCGAGCCGGATCAGGGACGCCGTGATGCTCGCCCGGGGCCGGCCGTCCGACACGGTGCCGACTTCGCCGGCGGAGCTGGCGGTGGTGGCCAGGATCCTTGGCTACCCGCCCGACGGGGCGCAGGACCTGACGGAGGACTGGCGCCGGTCAGCGCGTCAGGCTCGCGCGGTCATGGAACGCCTCTTTTACGGGTAACGTGGCCGGCTTCACCCGCGGCCGTTCGCCCGCTGGGCCTGCAACGCGTCGCGGCTGGCTGCTGGCAGCCACCTGACGGCCTCGCGCAGGGTCACGCCCGAGGCACGATGCATCCGCGGTGCGAGCCAGCCCGCGACCAGGTCCGGGTGTTTCTTCGCGGTCTCCCGCAGCACCCAGCCGATCGCCTTGCGAATGAAGAACTCCCGCTCCGTGAGCATCACGTCCGCGTACCCGGCGAAGCGGTGCCAGTTCCCGAGTTCGCCGCGGCGCAGCGGAACCAGCAGCGCGAGGATGGCGGACCGGCGAAGCCAGAAAGTGTCGTCCGTCGCCCAGCGGTCAAGGTCGGCGAGCAACTCAGGGAACCGCTCGACCAGCGAGCCCATCACGTCGGCCGCGAGGCCATCGACCAGCGCCCAGGTCCCGGCCGTGCGCAGGAAGCGCTCGACGAGCGCGGCGTCGTCTGCGGTCAGCAGGCGCCGCCGGTCGGTCAGGAGGATGACCGCGGCCATCCTGCACTCGAACAGCGGCCGGTCCCACAGATCCGACGCCAGCTCGATGAGCTCCTGCCTGGTGAGGTCCGGGTGCGCCCGGCGCCAGCCGGTGACGATGGCGCGCGTCGCCGGTACGGTTGCGCCGGCGAACTCCATCGAGCTCTTCAGGTAGTTCCGCTCGCTCGCTGCCCGTGATGGCGATCCCGCGGCCCGAAGTTCGCGCTCGATCAGGCTGGCGTCTGGGTCGCTGCGGGCCGGCACACAGCACAGCCTGCCTGACTGTCGGAGGCGGCGGGCAGGATAGGGGTATGACGACAGGACGCATTGACGTGGTGGTATTCGACGCTGCCGACATCGAGCAGCTCGCCACCTTCTACGCCCAGCTCACTGGCTGGCAGCTCGCTAGCAAGGACTCCGACTGGATCGCGCTGAGCGCCCCGGACGGGACAGAGCTGGCGTTCCAGCTCGCTCCTGACCATGTGCCGCCGCAGTGGCCGGGTCAGGAGCATCCGCAGCAGTTCCACCTTGACCTGCTCATCGACGGCTATCAGGAGGCGGCCGACCGGGCCGTCGGGCTCGGCGCCACCCGGCTCGCCGACGGGGCGACGTGGGTGACGCTAGCCGATCCGGCCGGCCATCCGTTCGACCTGGTCCAGCGGGACGGCGTCGGGCCGGCCATGGGCCAGTACGCGGCGGCGACGATCGACGCCCCGGACGCCGCCGCCCTGGCGCGCTTCTACGCCGCCTTGCTGGGCATGGAGGTGACCTACGAGGGTCCCGAGGGCGCAATGATCACCGGCGGCGGCAAGAGCGTGATGTTCCAGCAGGTCAGCGACTACAACGCGCCCCGGTGGCCGGACCCGGCCTACCCGCAGCAGGCACACCTCGACATCGCGGTGGACGACCTGGACTCCGGCGAGGCCGGGGCGCTGCAGCTGGGCGCGTCGCGGCTGGACGGCGGCGGACAGAACTTCCGGGTGTTCGCCGACCCGGCCGGACACCCGTTCTGCCTCACGCGGTAGACACGAGCAGCGCCACTAACGTCTTGTCTAGCTGGCGACGAACTCTACTGTGGTCCGCGTGGCGTCATAGGCCGCAGGGTCCTTGCCAGGCTCTTTCACCTCGATCATGGGCGTACCCGGCACCAGGCACAGTTCGGCGCGCTCATCCGGAGTCGCCGGCCGGGCGGTGATCGTGCTATTGAGCATCGGCGTGAGGGTCGTCGTCTTGTAAGCGCGCGCCACCAGGTGCCCGCCGCCCTCACGCGAATCCGTGTAGCCGAGTTCTTCCAGTAGCCGGTAAGCCTGCCGCGCCGTCGCCCGGCTCACGCCGTACTTCTGCGCTAGCTGAGCTTCCGCGGGGCCGAGTGTCCCCGCAGGCAGGCCCCACGCAATGATCTTCGCCCGCATGATCGCCGCCAGCTGCACGAACTGCGGGATCAGGCTCTCGTGGTCCACCGCCTGTTCCTCGGTCAGCCACGCTTCGTGAAGTGAGTCGCTCCGGGTCATGAAAATGTCCTACCCGGGCGCCCTGCCAGGCAGTCGTGCGCTCACGACTGGAGATGATGCTGGACTCTGCGGCGGGGGCGGGCGTGTTATCCGGCAGTGACCTTGGCGACCGGCTTCGAGCCGCTGCAGGTGACCGAGATTACATATTCCGAAGCGAGGTGCTCGAAGCCAATGCTTGCGCGTGCCGCCGGACCGCGGATCACGTCGTCGGCCTGGTAACCGGGGCTCGGGCTCCAGTACTGCAGGTAGGCAAGCCCGTTCTGGCAGGAGGCCGAGACGGTTCCGCCGGGCGATACGACGAGGGAGCCACCTGACGCCGAGCTGGGGGATTGCGTCGCCTGCGGCGCCGGGGGCGACGCGGAGGCCGCGGGCGGCACGCGTGGCGTGGCAGCATCTTTGTCGCCGTCGTCACCGGCTGCGAGGCTCAGCGCGGGAACCGGCTGGCTGCTTGATGCCTGGTGGACTACGGGAACGCCCTGAATGGGCGCCACTGCCAGGTGCTGGGTAGCGGGGCCCAGCAGCCCGTGGGCAAGGCCGTCGACAGCCAGGAAGCTACCGCCCGTTGCCATCAGTACGCCGAGGAACCAGGCAGCGGCAACCAACAAAATCCTGGACCGCATGCGCCGATTCTGGTCCGCTGCTCGCTAACGGAAGGTTAAGCAAGCGACAGCGTTTGACGACGTACCGTAAGCGCATCGCCGCCGTGTCTGGCCGGCCGGCTGACCGCTGGGGGTACGCCGTGACGTACCCCCCAGGTCAGACCGCGACTGATCGCTACACGTCGTAGTACAGCTCGAACTCGTGCGGGTGCGGGCGCAGCCGGAGGGCGTCGATCTCATTGGATCGCTTGTAGTCCAGCCACGTCTCGATGAGGTCCGGGGTGAACACGCCGCCCTCGAGCAGGAAGTCATGGTCGGTTTCCAGGTTGCTCAGCACTGCCTCGAGCGAGCCGGGCACCTGCGGGATGGCCTTGGCCTCGTCCGGCGGCAGTTCGTAGAGGTCCTTGTCGACCGGGTCCGGCGGCTCGATCTTGTTCTTCACTCCGTCCAGGCCCGCCATCATCATGGCGGCGAAGGCCAGGTACGGGTTGCAGGACGGATCGGGCACGCGGAACTCGAGCCGCTTCGCCTTCGGGTTCGGCCCGGTGATCGGCACCCGGATGCACGCTGAGCGGTTGCGCTGGCTGTACACCAGGTTGACCGGGGCCTCGAAGCCCGGCACCAGCCGGTGGTAGGAGTTCATCGTCGGGTTCGTGAACGCAAGCAGCGACGGGGCATGGCGGAGCAGTCCGCCGACGTAGTGCCGGCCGATGTCCGACAGGCCGGCGTAGCCGACCTCGTCGTAGAACAACGGCGCGCCGTCCTTCCACAGGCTCTGGTGGCAGTGCATGCCTGAGCCGTTGTCGCCGAACAGCGGCTTCGGCATGAAGGTCACCGTCTTGCCCGCGCCCCGCGCGACGCTCTTGACCACGTACTTGTAGAGCATCAGCTGGTCGGCCATGTGCAGCAGAGTGTCGAACTTGATGTCGATCTCCGCCTGGCCCGCGGTGCCCACCTCGTGGTGCTGCATCTCGACCGTGACGCCGACCTCGATCAGCTTCCTGACCATCTCCGAGCGCAGATCGGTGTAGTGGTCCATCGGCGGCACCGGGAAGTAGCCGCCCTTGTACGCCGGCTTGGCGCCGAGGTTGCCGCCCGGCTCGTCCCGGCCGGTGTTCCACGCGCCCTCGATCGAGTCGATGTGGTAGTAGCCCTGGTTCGGCCCGGTCTCGTACCGGGCGGAGTCGAAGATGTAGAACTCGGCCTCCGGGCCGAAGTACACCGTGTCGGCCACCCCCGTGCCGCGCAGGTAATCCTCTGCCTTGCGGGCGATATTGCGCGGATCACGGCTGTACGGCTCGCCGGTCAGCGGGTCGTGCACGAAGAACGTCAGGTTCAGCGTCCTGTGCGCCCGGAACGGGTCGAGCACCGCCGTGCTGGGGTCCGGGAGCAGGAGCATGTCCGACTCATGGATCTGCTGGAACCCGCGAATCGACGAGCCGTCGAACATCCGGCCCTCAGTGAACACGCCCTCGTCGAAAGACTCGGCAGGCACGGTGAAGTGCTGCATCGTGCCGGGCAGGTCACAGAACCGCACGTCGACGAACTGGACCCCCTCAGCCTCGATGAACCGCAGTACCTCGTCACCGTTTGTGAACATCCACTCTCCTTAAGATGCGGCCGCGGTTATGCCGCGGGCGCAGTGCTTGCCGCTGGCGGGAAGCTTGCCGCCACCCCATGTGCTGGCCCCCGGCCGTGCCGCCCCAGGGCATCCGCTCAGCTAGCTGGTCACGAGTCAGCGCGGCAGTCAGAAGGCCTTTTTGACCGTATCCGCAGACAGTTTCCTGGTCGTGTCCCGGATGTTTCACCAGTGTTACGCGAGCCTAGTCGCGCCCCTCCTGCCCAGCATGCCAAACCGTGCCAGGCATTGATCCGGTGACCCGGGAGAGCCGATACCGTGGAGCCGTGAGTAACCAGCAGGCGACCGCAGACGGTGCCTTCTACCCGGGGCAGCATCTTGGCCTGCCCGAGTTCGGGCCGGGCTCGGTCGCGGGCTGGAGCAGGCGTTTCGCTGCGCTATTCATCGACTGGATCGCCTGCACACTGATTGCGATCGTGTTCATCTACCACCCCCACGCGGGGCACGTGACCGACGTCTTCGTGCAGCCGAGGCCGTGGACGCCCGTGCTGTTTGCCGTTCAGGACTGCCTGCTGACCGGGCTGACGGGATTCACCCTCGGCAAGCGGCTGCTGCGGCTGCGCGTAGTCCGGCTGGATGCGCGGCCCGTCGGCCTGTGGGCGCTGCCGCGCACCGTCCTGCTCATGCTCGTGCTTCCGGCCCTGATGATGGATCGTGATCTGCGCGGTCTGCAGGACAAGGCGGCGGGCACCGCCGTCGTCAACGTCTGACGCAGAGCAGCCGCCCGTGCGCAGCCGACCGAGCGCGGCCCCGGGCTAGCGGATGCGGGGTCGCGGCGGCTTCGGCATCCTGGCCGCCCGCGGGACGGGTCCCTTCGGCATCTGCAGCTGCTGCGGCAGCGCGTTGAGCCGGAAGTTGAGTTCCGCGACCGCCTGACCCTTGATGTTCCGCGGCAGCCTCATGATCTTCTTGTTCAGGTCGCGGATCGGGATCTGGCCCTCGCCGTCCCCGACCTGAAAGTCGTAGATCGGGACCTGGCTGGCAATCCGGGCGATCCGCTTCTTTTCGGCGGCGAGCAGGCTCGGGAGCCTGCTGGGGGAGCCCTCGCCGACCAGGATGACGCCGGGCTTCCCGACGGTGCGGTGCACGACGTCCATGTTGCGGTTAGCGGCGATGGCCGGCGTGGTGGTGAAGCCGCCACGCAGCGACTGCAGCACGGCCGCGGCCGCGCCCGGCTGTCCCTCCACCATGGCGTACTGCGCCGACGTCGCGAGCCTGCCGAACAGGATCATCGCGACGAGTAGCCCGCCGAGGATGGCGAGGGGGATGAAGGCATAGATCAGGCCGAGGAGGTATCCGACGATGATGATCACGGCCGCGACGCCGAGGCCTGCGAGCGCGAGCAGCGGCAGCGACTTCGGGTCGCGCTTGTGGACGATTCCGGCCACCATGCGGAGCTGCTTGATCCGCCCCATCGATGCCGGGTCGGCGGGGTTCTGCGGCTCTGCGCCGGACTTTCTCCTCATGACGGCGAGGATACCGGGTCGGCCCGCCTGCCGATGGCCTGGCGATAGAGCCGGCCAGCGCGGTACGACGAGCGGACAAGCGGCCCCGACTGCACGCCGGCGAAGCCTAGCTCGGCTGCTTCCTCCGCGAGCTCCTCGAACTCCTGAGGCGGCACCCAGCGGTCGACCGGGTGGTGCAGCGCGGACGGACGCAGGTACTGCGTGATAGTCAGCAGCTCGCAGCCGACGGCTCGCAAGGCGGCCATGGCGTCGCTGACCTCGTCCCGGTGCTCGCCCATGCCGAGGATGAGGTTGGACTTGGTGACGAGCCCGGCCTCGCTGGCCCGGCTCAGGACCTCGAGGGATCGCTCGTACCGGAAGCCCGGCCGGATGCGGCGGAAGATCCGCGGCACTGTCTCGAGGTTGTGCGCGAGCACCTCAGGCCGGGCTGAGAACACCTCAGCAAGCTGCTCCGGCTCCGCATTGAAGTCGGGGATCAGCAGCTCGACGCCGCAGCCCGGCACGGCCCGGTGGATTTCCCTGGAGGTCTGCGCGTACAGCCAGGCCCCGCCGTCAGCCAGGTCGTCTCTGGCGACGCCCGTCACGGTCGCGTACCGCAGGCCCATCGCCGCCACCGACTCGGCTACCCGGCGCGGCTCGTCGGTGTCGAGCGGCTCGGGTCTACCAGTCGCGATCTGGCAGAAGTCGCAGCGCCTGGTGCACTGGTCGCCGCCGATCAGGAAGGTAGCCTCGCGATCTTCCCAGCACTCAAAGATGTTCGGGCAGCCCGCTTCCTCGCAGACGGTGTGCAAGCCCTCGCGGCGGACCAGCTGCTTGAGCTCCGTGTACTCGGGACCGGTACGGAGCCTGGTCTTGATCCAGGGGGGCTTGCGCTCGATCGGGACCTCGCTGTTGCGCGCCTCGACGCGGAGCAGGCGGCGGCCGTCAGGGGCTAGTACCACGCAGTCAGCCTAATACGCCAGGCCCGGCCGCATTCCGGCCCAGTTCGGGCCTGGGCAATATCCAGGCTGCCCTCAGCAAAGACAGAGCGAACCATCAGGCCGGGGCGAGGGCGGCCTCAGGGGCCGGGCCAATGATGTGAAGCGTACGCAGCAAGGCGGCCGCTGACGCAGCCCGGCCGCAGGCGAAGAACGAACGCTGCTGAGGGGAAACGGGGATTTGCGATGAGCACCGCGTATGGCGAGGAACCAGCCGACTGGACACCCGCGCACGGGGGCCGGGACCGCGGCGGGTCGGCCACCGCCATGGCCGATCCCTACCGAGCGCCTGGCCCGTACCCGGCCATGGCCGGCCAGTACGGCGCCTCCGGGCGTTACGGGCCCGTTCCGCCGCCACCCGCGCCGCCACCTCCGCCGCCACCGCCGCCGCCTGCGCCACCGGTGTGGCACGGGATCGGCGACCCGTCGTGGCCGGGCGGCCCGGCATCGCCGGGCGGGCCTGGAGGGTCCGGCGGGGGGAGCACGGACGGCAGCGCGCGGCGCAGAAGGCGGGCCGTGGCGATCGCCAGCGGTATCGCCGCGGTCGCGCTGACCGTGGGCGGAACGGCCTGGGCGATCTCCGGGCCGACCACGCTGACGGCGGCCCAGATTGCCAGTCAGACCGATCCCGCCCTGGTGGACATCGTCACGACCCTCGGTTACCAGCATGGATCAGCGGCGGGCACGGGGATGGTCCTGACTCCCAACGGCGAGGTGCTGACAAACAACCACGTGGTCGAGGGTGCTACCTCGATCAAGGTCAGGGATGTTGGCAACGGCCGGACCTATACGGCAGCGGTCGTCGGTTACAGCGAGACCAGCGACGTGGCCGTGCTACAGCTCAGCGGTGCTTCCGGGCTGCGCACCGTGCAGACCGGCGACTCCGGTTCCGTCGCGGTGGGGCAGCATGTGGTGGCCCTGGGCAACGCGGAGGGCAAGAACAGCACCCCGTCCGTCGCGACCGGGACCGTCACCGCCCTTGGTGCGACTGTCACCGCGGCTGACCAGGGCTCAGGAACCACTGAGCAGCTCACTGGCATGATCCGCACCAATGCCGGCATCCAGCCAGGTGATTCAGGCGGCCCGCTGGTGAACGCGTCCGGCCGGGTGGTCGGCATGAACACCGCAGCCTCCTCGCCGCACAGCCTCCCGATCGGCACCACCGCGGCAGAGACGACCGCGGCGTTCTCGATCCCGATCAACAAGGCGCTGTCGATCGCGCACCAGATCGAGGCCGGCGAGTCCTCGTCCACCGTGCACATCGGGGCGACCGCCTTCCTCGGTGTCCAGGTCAGTTCCAGCGCCTTCAACGGCGGGACAGGCGTGACGATCGTGGGCGCGGTGCCGGGTGCCGCGGCAGCTAACGCGGGTCTTGGCGCTGGCGACGTCATCCTCTCGATCTCCGGGCACAGCGTGAATTCAGGTTCGGATCTGCAGTCTGTGATCGCGAGCCACCGCCCCGGCGACAAGGTGACGGTGGTGTGGCAGGACCAGTCCGGCCAGACCCACAGCTCGGTCGTTTCCCTGTCGCAGGGGCCGACAGGCTGACCTGAAGCGCTGCGTGGCGCGAGGCAGCGTCCCGCCGTCTGGGGCCGGCGGGGCGCTGCTGCGTCTGCGTTACGATCACGATTCGTGCAGCAACCCGAGATGACCGAAGTAACCGGTGTTCCGGCGCTCGTCGAGCGCGCGATGGCGACCGCGCGAGCCGTTGGCTTCCCGTTGACACGCCAGGAGGCCGGAACGGGGTTGCCATCGGCCAGTCTCCCCGGCACGGGCCGCTTTCTCGGCGTGCTCGCGGCCAGCTGCAACGGAGGCCGCATCGCCGAGCTCGGCACCGGTGTGGGCATCGGCGCGGCGTGGCTGGCGAGCGCGATGCCCGCCGACTGCAGGCTCGTCACAACGGAGATCGACGCCGCCCGCGCCGCCGCGGCGGCCTCTGTGCTCGGAGATGATCCGCGCGTGCAGGTCCTCACCGGCGACTGGGAGTCGTTGCTGCCGCCACTCGGCCCGTTCGACCTGATCTTCGCCGACGCCGGCATCCGCGACCAAGAGCAGTTCGGCGTGCTGGTGACGATGCTCCGGCCGGGCGCCCACATCGTGATGGACGACCTGACGCCGGCTGCAGCGTTGCCGCCCGATTCGCCACATCGCGACCACGACCCCAAGCGCGTTCTGTTCGCCACGGACCACCGCCTCCTCTGGACGGAGGTAGTCCTGCCTGGTCTGCGTGATTCCCTCCTGGTAGGTGCCCGCGCCTGCTGACCGCGAGCCCGCGGGCGTACCGACGTCCTTGGGTCGTGCGACGGAGGTAAGAGGCTTCGACCAGTACCCTTGGCTCATGCCAAGCCAGTTTGATCCGCCGTCTGGGACGCGTGACTTTCTCGCCGCCGACGTGGAGCGGCGCGAGCACGCGTTCGCGGTGATCAAGTCGGTTTTCGCCAGCTACGGCTTTGAGCCCTTGCAGACCCCGGCGTTCGAGCGGCTGGACGTACTGATGGGCAAGTACGGCGACGAGGGCGACAAGCTCATCTTCAAGATCCTCCGCCGCGGCGAGCACGAGGCCAGCGGCGAGGCCGACCTCGCGCTGCGCTACGACATGACGGTGCCCCTCGCCCGCGTGGTGGCGGCCTACGGGTCACAGCTCCCGACGCCGTACAAGCGGTACGTGAGCGGCCCGGTCTGGCGGGCCGACCGCCCCGGCAAGGGCCGGTTCCGGGAGCTCGCCCAGTTCGACGTGGACATCGTGGGCAGTACTTCGCCGCTGGCGGACGCCGAGGTCATCTGCGCCGCCGCCGACGCGCTAGATGCGCTGGGCATCCCCGGCTTCACGATCCTGGTGAACTCCCGGCAGGCGCTCGCCGGCCTGCTGGAGGCCTACCGGGTGCCGGCCGCGCTGGGCATCGGGGTGCTGATCACGCTCGACAAGCTCGACAAGCTCGACCCCGACGCGGTCGTCCGGGAGCTGACCGATGGCCGCTCGCTGTCCGAGGAGACCGCGCGCGCCATCGTGGGCGACCTGACCGCGCCCGACGCGATCGACCGCATGCGGACCGTGCTGAAGGACAGCGAGGCCGGGCAGCGCGGCCTGGCCGAGATCGACCGGTTCCTGGAGCTGGCCACGCCCACCGTGGGCGCGTCCCGGATCGCGTTCACGCCCCGGCTGGTGCGCGGCCTGGACTACTACACCGGGGTCATCTTCGAGGTCGTGGCCGAGGGGGTGCCCGGCTCGATCGCCGCCGGCGGACGCTATGACCACCTCATCGCCGCTCTCGGCGGCCCCGACGTCCCGGCCTGCGGCATTTCGCTTGGCGTCGAGCGCATCTTGCTGCTAGTCGCCGGCGACATCGCCGCGACGGCGCCGCTGGATGTCGCCGTGACCGTGCTGGATGACGAGACGGCGGCCGCTCTCACGGAGCTGGCTGGCCAG
>DASQIW010000081.1:0-3042 GCA_035631375.1 Streptosporangiaceae bacterium | reverse complement strand
GTGCCTGATAGAGGCTGCGGAACACGAACCGGTAGATGGTCTCGGCGGCCAGGTCGCGCTCGGCCTGCGGCCAGCCGGCCAGCTCGGCGAACCTGGCGCCGCCAGCCAACTCGCTGGTCAGGACCCGCCGCGCCGACAGCTGCCCGACGACCCCGGGAACGTGAATGGTGGGATGACCGGCGTAGAAGTGGGCGAACAGCTGTTGGCTGCGGGCCTCGGCGCGGTAGTCCAGCTCCTGGGTGATCCGGTCCCGCAGCTCCGCCAGCAGCGCGTCGGCGTCCTGGCTCGGCGCGATGACCCGCAGCATCCGGCGTAGCAGTGCGACATTGCCCAGGTCGGCCTCGATGGCCTCGGCGATGCCCGGGTACTGTACCTTCACCGCCACGGCGCGGCCGTTATGGGTGATCGCGCGGTGCACCTGCCCGATCGACGCGGCAGCGATTGGCTCGGGATCCCAGGCCGCAAATGCCCGGTCCGGTGGTAGGCCCAGCTCCTCGGCGATGACCTGCGCGGCGAGGTCCGGGCTCATCGGGCGGGCGCTGTCTTGCAGGCGGCTGAGCGTGCGCCGAGCAGCCGGGGTCAGGCCCTCGTTGATGTAGCTGGCCATCTGGCCGAGCTTCATCAGCACGCCCTTCATCGTGCCCAAGGTGGCGGCGACGTCCTCGGCGGTCTGCAGGGCCAGGTCGTTGCGCAGCCGTGCCCGGTGCTCGCCCGCGGCGGCGAACATCCGCGGGGCGTGGCTGGCGTACCGCGCGCCGCCGCGCGCGACCAGCAGCAACGCTGCGGCCCCCCGCTCGGCACGCAGTCTCGCGGCGCCGGGGTGCAGCACGGCACGAGCTGTGGCCGACGCGCCGCCGAGGGCCGCTGAGGCCGCACGCCTGTGCGGTCTCACCGGCGCCGTGGGGCGGACCCGCAGCGCGAGCCGCTGTCGTGCCTGGAGCGTGCCCGGCTCGCCGAGGATGGCCGCGTCGAGCACACCGAGCGCCTGGCGGATCTCTGTCCGGCGCCCTGGCGTCAGGTCGGCAGCTGGGGGGCAGCCGTACATGTCCCGCGCCCAGTCCGGCAGCGCGGTCACCGCGGCGTCGGCGATGTCCTGCCATAGCTCGGCGAGCTCCTCTTCCATGCCGGGCGGGCCCAGCAGCCAGGCCATTACCTCCGCGGCCGCGGGCGTGCGGCGCAGCTGCGGCCGGACGGCCGTCATGTACCGCTGCAGGCCCGCCACATCCTGCGGGATCATGTTGCGCGGAACCCCGGCTAGCTCGGCCGCGACCGTCATCTCGCTGGCGTACTGGTCGGTGTCTGAGGCCGGCAGCGGCGTGCCGAACAACCCGAGGGCGGCCAGCGCGGAATCCATCACGGTCGCGTGCACCCACAGCAGCAGCGCCGGGTCGCTGGCGGCGTAACGCTGGCCGGTCACGGTGTCCGTGCCGTGGACATGCTGATGGACCGCCCGTACCCGTTGCGCGGCCCGCCTGGCGGTGTCCCGGTCGCCATAGGCGACCGCCGCTACGTAGCCGGACGTCGCGGCGAGCCGGCCGGCCGGGTCGAGCCGCCAGCTGCTGTGCTGGTCCACGCCGGCCATCACCAGCGGATGCAACGCCTGCAGTAGCAACGCTCGCAGGCCCGCGACCGGTGCTGACAGGTCAGCATTGACTTGCCAGGTAAGGCTGGCCGGACCGAAGAACCCGTCATCCCGCGGGTCAGCCGGCACAGCATGGGCGAAGGCGCCGGCGAACCGCTCGATCAGGCCGGACGCGGCGGCGTAAGGTCCGGCGGTCACGCGGCCATGCTGACGTCCAAGGCTGGCCGCGGCATCATCCACAGGGGGGAGGTGCGCCGTTCACGTGCGGCTGCCCGCGACGCGCGGGCCTTGGCGGACTTGATGGCCTCGACCGCGGTGCGTCACCTCAACGTCCGCGCAAACGGACCGGGAGACACTGGCGATCGTCCGCCCGGCGGCTGGTTCAGCACCACTCACCCTGCCTAGGCTGTGTTCTGCCCGCCCGCGCTCACATGACTAGGCCAGACAGCTCACTGTGCGATTAACGTGCCGCCCTGCTCGCCTCGATCCCGGTGGGATTCGCCGTGGAACGCCAACGCTGCTTTACGCCCGTCCCGCTCTTGCGCGCCATCGGTGCAGTCCGCTGGCAGGCTCGCACTGCCGGGGGAGGAGCCGTAAGTCACCATCCGGGTCGAACAGCGCGGCTTCGACGTCATATCCGAGCGTGGCCGCGACGTCGCGGACGGCAGCGGCGACACGGCCGAGCCCGGCCGCCGGGCCGACCGCCAACAGCGCCCCGGTGATCTCATCCTCAGTCGCGCCCGCCGCCAGCGCCCGGTTGGTGCCCCATTCCAGGCAGACCGCCGGTGAGCCGATCGCCACCAGCACCCCTACCTGTACCAGCGCCGCAGTTTTGGGATCCAGGAGCCCAGACGTGGGCAGGGCAAGGCTGAGCCCGCCCTGGTCTTTCACGGTGCGTTCGTCGATGATCGCCAGCTTGCGCAGGACTTCCTGGAATCTGATCGCCTGGCCCATGCCGTTTTTCCTCACCCAACACACTAGTTGCATCCGAGCCAGAGCAAGCTCCAGCATGCCGATTCTTTGGAGCCCCGGGTGCCGCATCGCGTGATGCGGGTAGTCGCTGACGGTAGCAGCGACGCGCCGGGGGCAGATCATTGTTCGCGTTTTGTTACAGCGTCTTTACCCGATGAGACGGTCGGCTCACGATAGATCGATTTGACCTGGGTATAGACCGTGTGGCTGGAGAGGGCTGGACGGCCAGCTGGCAACCGCGGCCGACCCGTGAGGTTGCTCATTGTTACGGTCGAGGGTCTTTATCCTGCGTGCGCGGTCGATCAGGACGCCGAGCAGAGCTAGCACGAGGTCACCAACGTGATTGCGGCCGCCGTGGTCTGTCGGCACAGTCCAGGTCCCGGCCCCCGCCCCCCGCGCCAGCAAGGCGCGCATGCCTGGTCTGGCTATCGGCTTCGGTGATCCTCCGGACCAGGGCCTCGGGACGGTCCAGGTCACCGGTCCGCGCG